>JABMNT010000058.1 GCA_013203595.1 Rhodospirillales bacterium | reverse complement strand
TTACAGCCCGTCCCCTTTAGCCACTCGGGCATCCCTCCATCACAAAACCCCGACAACCCGCCGGTCGTCGAGAGACCCGCAATATGAGGATTTGCGGGCCATTGTCAACGCCTAAAACCATGATTTTCAAATGCCGATTCAAGAACTTTGGCGATCGGCAATTGAGACAGATACAGACAACGCCTGTTTATCATGCTAAAGCGCCCCATGAGCAAACGAAAACCACCCCATTTCCGGCGCAAACCGGAACAAACGCCATCCCCCCACAAGGCCGCTTCCGGGCTGTGGATCTATGGCATTCACGCCTGCCGGGCATTGCTGGCCAATCCGCAGCGCCGGATCCATCAGATTCTCGTGACCCGCCATACGGCCGATCTTTTTGATCCCGCCGATTTGCCTGAATCAGTGCCGGTGCAGATCGTCGAGCGCACCTTTCTCGATGCCGCCCTGCCCCCGGAATCCGTGCACCAGGGGATCGCCATCAACTGCGAACCCCTGCCCGACCTCGACATCGCTGATATTATTGCCCTTGAGCGTGCCGACAGCGTGGTTGTGGTGCTCGACCAGGCCAACGATCCGCGCAACATCGGCTCGGTCATGCGGTCGGCGGCGGCCTTCGGCGCCGATGCCGTGATCGTGCCTGACCGGGGGACCCCGGAAGTCTCAGGCTCCATGGCCAAAGCGGCCGCCGGGGCACTCGAATCAATACCTTTCGTGCGGGTCACCAACCTGGCCCGTTCCCTGCGCAAACTGAAAGACGCCGGCTACTGGTGTGTCGGCCTTGACGGTACGGCCACCCAGACCCTGGCGCAAACCGACATGACCGGCAAGACCGCCATCGTGATGGGCGCCGAAGGCACAGGCCTGCGCCAGCTGACCGCGGAAACCTGCGATTTTCTGGCCAAGATCCCCATTTCGGGCGAGGTCGAAAGCCTGAATCTGTCGATTGCCACCTCGATTGCCCTGTACGAGCGCAACCGGACAAAAACCGGTTAATTGAAATTATCCGAAAAGTCCGGCTTGCCGATCAGGTTTCAGAAGGCTATGTTCCCGCCGAATCGATACCCCGATGCCGGTTTAGCTCAGTTGGTAGAGCGGCTGATTTGTAATCAGTAGGTCGCGAGTTCGAATCTTGCAACCGGCACCATTTCCCCCACTGAAATTATTTTTTTCACGGTTTTCAGGTTCCTGAAAACGGGAAGATTTGAAACTTAACGCCCACGACTTTCAAAAAATGACCTTTTGTGCGGTTTTGCTCCGGATCTCGCGTCCTGCGAACCACCTCCCGGCGGTCCACCGTTCACCGATTACATACAGGTTTGGGCCCAATTCCCCGGTCGCAACCCGTCAATTGGACTTCACGCATACGTACTGTTAATATTGTTTCCTTTAGATTTTCTCTATCAGCGGGTATTTTGTCTTACACAGCCTCGATAAGGAACCATCAATACAGCGACAGAAATTCAGTTGATACAAACACAATGCAAGGGGATGGGATATGGCCAGAGCTACTGCAAAGAAAGACAATGACCGGGTTCTCGATGAAATTAGGGTTCTTAAGAGCGAACCGGCAATTGTTCACCCCAGCAAACGTCGGATAATTATAGGGGCTGTTGCGGCGGCTGTTGTCAGCCTCCTGCTGGTCGCTTTGACGAACGGGTTTAAAATCCCTGCATTTGCCGATGAGGCTGGCGCAAAAGCTCTCACCGCGCTTGGAACACTGTTTATCATCTCTCTCTTCGTTGAGCGGGCTCAACAGGTGTATATCGCCATATGGCGGGGGTTACGCCGGACTGATCTAGATAACCGGGTTCTCGACAGAGAAAAGCTATTGGCGAATGCCACAGGATCAACCCCCCCTGACCCGGCGACGGTTATGGAAGCCCGAAATATGCTGCATGCCGCCGTTATCGCTCAGGAGACGTATAAGGCTAACACACGAAAGCTGGCCTTTATCAGTGGCATGGTGCTGGGGCTCCTCATCGCTATTGCCGGTGCACGGATACTCTCTGAAGTTTTTGTCTTTAAAGGCGAGATGGACACCATTCAGCAGGTCATCTTCAATTTTGCCGATATTCTTATTACAGGCGGCTTAATCGGCGGTGGCTCTGAAGGTATTCACAAGATAATAGCGCTTATTACCGAGTTCCTGGATAGCCAGCGCGCCGGTCTCAGGAAACAGGTCAAGGACCTGGGTACTGGCGGCAGTGTCTAATGGCGAGCGCTGGCCGGGTCATATTTAATCAGAATCGGGATCCCCATTTGGGTTAAATTGTGATTTTCCCTGATTGAGCATCGAAACCGCTACGCCATCCCGGACGCGGATTGCTGGCATATGACCTTTTTAAGCTCCAGATTTCCGCGTTTTTTCCGGGATCAGAACGCAGGACGAAACCCATCCCTCCCTGTTCTGCCCCATCTCAAAACTTACTGCCGGTTAAACCGCCCGCCCATGCCGCGCGCAATAAGCGGGCCGCAGGCGACCAGCAGCAGGGCAATGCCGAGCAGCTTTGTCAGCAGCAGCATGGGCATCAGAAAACAAGCGGCGGCCCCAAGGAAAAGCCCGCGCTGCCAGAGCGCGATGGAACCGGCGGTGAACGCGACCCCCTGAATGGCCATGGCCAGCGCCACATAGCCCAACAGGTAACTGGCGGCGGCCAGGGCAATGGCCATGGCGCTGCCCTGCAAAAGCAGTTCAGGCACATAGACGAAACTGAACGGGATCAAAACCAGGGTGGAGCCGAATTTGAGCGCCGAAAACCCGGTTTTCATGGGGTCCGCCTTGGCGATTGCGGCAGCGGCAAAGGCCGATACACAGACCGGCGGCGTGATGTTTGACAGACAGGCGGCGTAGAACACCACCAGGTGCGCCGGCACTTCGGGAACTCCCAGCTGAATCAGCGCCGGGGCGGCGACAACGGCCAGGATAATGTAGGACCCCGTGGTGCTGCTGCCCATGCCGATAATCACCGAAATGACAGTCACCAGAACCACCGTCAAAAACAGATTGCCGCCGGCGAACTCGACCAGCACTGCGGAAAATTTCAAACCCAGACCGGACAGAATAATACCGCCGATGATCACG
This sequence comes from Rhodospirillales bacterium, assembly GCA_013203595.1. GTDB lineage: Bacteria > Pseudomonadota > Alphaproteobacteria > Rhodospirillales > Casp-alpha2 > JABMNT01. The sequence goes on along the minus strand of JABMNT010000058.1, from coordinate 14,304 downwards.
CCCAGGCTGCCGATGGCGGCACCGGCCGAGGTGTTGGAATGGGCGCCGGAAACCAGGCCACGGAAGATGTCACGTGGTCCCATGGCGGTGTCTTTGCGCAACCACGACAGCGCCAGCGCCGACAGGCATCCCCAGAACGCCCCCAGATCCGGCGAATAGCCCTTGAACAGCAGGGTGATGACCACAATCAGGGGAATGAAGAAATGCCAGCCGCGACGGAGCACATCGCCAAGGCGCGGGATTTCCGCGGCGGGAAGTCCCTTGAGCCCGGTGCGCACCGCTTCCAGATCAACCATCAGCAGCACAAAAACAAAAAACAGCACCGCCGGGATCACGTTCATGGCGGCGATCGTCAGATAATCGGTCTGGGTCAGGGTCGCCAGAATGAACACCCCCGCACCCATGATCGGCGGCATCACCTGGCCACCGGTCGAGGCAATCGCCTCAATGCCGCCGGCGTGGTGCGGCTTGAAGCCAATGCGCTTCATCATCGGGATGGTAAAGGTTCGCGACGCCACCACATTGGCCACGGAAGAGCCGGATATGGAACCGAACAGGGCCGAACTGAGGACCGCGATCTTGGCCGGACCGCCGCGCCATTGCCCGGTCAGGGCGGTCGCCAGTTCCATGAAAAAGGTGCCCGCACCGCTGCGTTCGAGAAATGCGCCAAAGATCATGAACGGGAAGACAAAGGTTGCAAAGGTCGCGGTGATCACCCCGAACATGGCTTCCTGGGTTGAAAAGGTAAACTCAATGATGCGGTCAATGGGCATGCCTGAATGACTGAGTTTGCCCGGCAGGTAGGGTCCGAAATACAGCTGGGCGAGAAACACGAAGGCGATAACCGGGATCGCCGGACCGAGCACCCGGCGGCTGGTTTCCAGGACCACCAGAATAGCCGCGATCCCCATCGCCCGGTCCCAGTCGTTGGGTTCGCTGACCCGGAACATGGCGTAGGACACGTATTGGTCCATCCAGTACCCGATGGAGGCAACGGCGAGGATGATAAAGACAAAATCAATGAGGCCCGGCCGGTTTTTAGGGGATCCTTTGGAGGCCGGAAAGGCGAGGAAAACCAGAACCGCTGTAAACAACAGATAGAGGCCACGGTTGGTTTCTGTCGAGACCAGTCCGAAACCGGAGGTATACATGTACCAAAGTGCGAATGACGCTGCGATGAGCGCGTAGATAACGGCAAAGGGCCCTGAAATTGTCCGCTTCTTCCCCTCGATGGGCGGAAACCATGTTTCAGGCATTTAGATCAAACTCAGGCATTCCGGGACCTTAAAATTTATCAATCGATGATGTCAAAAAAAGAACCGGGCCGCCGGGATTAGTGTTCCCCAGCGGCCCGGTCTACAGGGAAATACTTAGTCTTCCCACAAGCCCTTTGACTTGTAGTAGGCCTTGGCGCCGGGATGCATGGGAACTCCCAGTGCCTCGAAGTTTTTGGTATCGGGCGCCATCTGGGCCCAGGCTTTATGGCCGGCTTTCAGGCGGTCCCTGATTTCCGGCTGGTAGACAAGGTTGAGGATATCTTCCACGGCTTTATCGGCGACCCGTTCGTGGGCAACCCAGTAAACAGTCAGATAGGGCAGATCCACCGCCGGCACCCCCTTGTAGGTCGTATCGGGCATGGTATTGACGTTGTAGAAGGGATAGGTGCTGGTGATTTTGCCCATTTCTTCCTTGCTGTAGGACAGCACAATTGCGCCCTTCGTTTCCGCAAGTTCCTTGACCGCCGCAGCTGGCGCCGAGGACTGACAGAGCGCATCGATCTGGCCATTGGCCAGCGCCCGACCGGCATCGGCAAAGGTCATCATCGACGGCTTTATATCCTCCAGCATACCGACGGCGCGCAGCATATTGGAGCAGTTGAACACGGTGCCTGATCCCGGCGGTCCGAGGGCTACCTTTTTGCCTTTCAGGTCAGACAGCGATTTAACGCCATTGCCCGGCAGCGTGACAAAATAGGTCGGCCCCTGATAGGCCTTGGCGACACCGCGGAACATGGTGCCTTTGGCCGTTGTCTTGAACGGACCGTCACCATGCAGCGACATGTAAACATGGGCGCCATAGACAATCCCCATGTCCAGTTCGCCCTTGATGATACGCTTGGCGTTTTCAGTGGAACCGCCGGTTGTCACCTGGGTAATGTTGTACTCAGGCAGCTTTTCCGAGATAATTGTGCCGGCTGCGCCAACCATATAGTACATGACGCCGCCCGGATTTGAGCCGCCCCAGGCGATATTGGCCTTTTCGGCGGCAATCGCCGTTGACCCGGTGGCCAGCGCCGCTGCCAATGCTGTTGATAACAAACTTATTTTCTTCATTTCCCTATTCTCCCTTTGGTTAAACGACCGCGTTACGCAACTCCCCGACTTTTTCAATCCTGATCGTTACCTGATCGCCGGGTTTTAAATACCTGGGCGGCTTGAAACCGATCCCCACGCCAGCCGGTGTGCCGGTGGCGATGATATCTCCCGGCAGCAAGGTCATGGCTGCCGACAGGGTTTCAATGAGTGTTGGAATATCGAATATCAGGTCCGCCACGCTCACGTCCTGGCGGATTTCACCATTTACCGTGGTGGTCATCCGCGATTCTGTGATATCGCCAACTTCATCGGCGGTGACCAGACAGGGCCCCATGGGACAAAAGCCGTCCAGATTCTTGCCGATGAACCATTGTTTGTGCTGGCTTTGCAATTCACGCGAGGTGACATCGTTGATAACGGTGTAGCCATAAACATGACCGTAGGCATCGGCCTTTTTAATCCCCTTGCCACCGCTACCGATGATCACAGCCAATTCGCCTTCATAATCGACGGAATTGGTCGGGTCGGCGCTGGCCGGGATCGGGGCATCGGGGCCGGTGACAGTGGTCACCGACTTGGTGAAAATGATGGGATGCTCGGGCACCGCTGTGACCCCGGCCGTCGAGTCAAATCCGGACGAATGAAACTCTTGGGCATGCTCGTGATAATTCTTACCGACACACATGATATTTCGACGCGGGTTGGGAAAAGGCGCCAGGATTGTGACATCACTGAGACGGCGTATGGCATCGTCTCCCGCCTTGTCAGCCGCCGCCGCAACCCGTTGCAGGCCTTCGGACCCCAACGTCACCAGGGCCGTCATATCCGCCGGCAGCGTCGGGTCAGCAACGGCCAGGTCAATGACGGATGCGCCGTCGGAATGAAGAAGACCAATTCGATGGTCCGTTGCGATTTGAAATGTAACGAGTTTCAATTTATTACTGCCCCGATTTTAAATGTATTGATCTGCGAATGAACTGCTAAAAGCTAATCTCAGATGCCGGATTGGTGTCAACATTTCTGTTAAAAAATATTTTAATCGTTAATTATCAATCAGTTAAAAAATACACCAAGACATACCAATAAACCAATGGTATGTCTTGGTGTATTTCAGGAAGTTTAAGATAAGGCGGTTAAAGGTATGCGTTCAAAATCATTCGTCGTTTCCGAGTTGCGCGATCTGATCCGCAATAACCACTATGCACCGCAGTCACAGCTTCCGGCCGAGCGGCTCCTCGCTGAACAGTTCCAGGTCTCGCGCTCAACCCTGCGCCTGGCCCTGGCCACTCTGGAGGCCGAAGGTGAACTGTGGCGCCAGGTCGGGCATGGCACGTTCATCGGCAAGCGGCCATCCACATCCAGCGGCACCTTTTCCCTGCCTGCGGACCTGACCAACCCGTCAGAAGTGATGGAGGTGCGCCTGATCATCGAGCCGCAGATATCCGATCTGGCGGCCCATCGCGCCACTGCCGCCGACATTAAGTTCATGCGCCAATGCCTTGCCAAGGGCAGCGCAGCGCGGGATACGGCAACTTTCGAAATGTGGGACGGGGCGCTGCACCGGGCCGTCGCCGAAGCGGCCCGAAACACCCTGCTGTTGGCCCTGTTCAACGCTGTAAATGCGGTCCGCGACCATGCGATCTGGGGCAAATTAAAGGAAGATACACTGACCGATCAACGGCGAAAACGCTATACGGTCCAGCACGCGAATATTGTCCACGCCATTGAGCGCCGCGACGCCGTCGAAGCCCGGTCCCTGACCCGCGAACACCTGGAAGCTGTTCGCGATGATATGCTCGACAGGCACCGCTGAACCCAAATCATCAAATTCGAACACGAGCAGGTTGTTTCAGGGTGACGGATAGGGAGGTTTCCGCAAAGGAATTCCTCCCCTTATCGACCCCCGGAGGCCTAGACTCCGCAGCTTCCCCCGATTCGCAATAAGCAGTCGATTTACCCGTTGTTATCTCCTATGGTTGCTTCACAGGCCCCGTCAGGAAAGACCTTTGATCTTATGATTGAGAATAAAGAACGCGTACGGTTTCAGGTTGTCGACATGGCCGACAACCCGACCCCTGCATTTACCGAAGTGATCGCCTACTGGAATGAAAAGCGCGGTGACGCCTTTGCCCCGTCCTGGTCGGATATTCATCTCATGGATCTTCCGACGAAACTGCTGCCAAACTGTATTGTCGTTGATTTGGAGGATGCCTCGGGCCCGATCCGCTACCGCTATTACGGCACGGCCATTGCCGGTTTGCATGGCTTCGACCTGAGCCAGCGGACCATCCAGGATATGAAGCCACCGGATTTTCGCGATCAGGTCATCAAGCAGTACCGGCTTGTTCAGGAAATGCGCAAGCCGATGTTTTTTATTGCCCATTTCCCGTTTCTGATTGGCCGGCGCACCCATCAGTATCTGTTACGCCTGCCGCTGTCGGAAGACGGCAAGACGGTAACCAACGTTTTCTCCATCCAGGATATCTCGGATCACAGTCAGGTTTTGTCGAAATATTACACGAAAATGTACAAGGACAATGAATAAACGCGGCGACCACGGAGGCTGGCAGCATGAACATTCTGGTCCGTATTTTTCTGTTAGGTGCATTGGCTAGCGGCACCACCGATGCGCAGGCGGAAACGCCAGGACAGGCGCCACCGCTGGCGGAGCCTCCGGTTTACGATTCATGCTATGGAGACCGCTTTGAAACCGACGCGGACCTCAACGAAGCCAGTCCGATAAGTGATGAAGAGATTGCTCTGCTGCTTAATCCACCAGCCAGCTGAATGCGGAACGGCCTGTCAGACGCTGATGTTAACGCGATTACCACGGTTTGCCGTGACCGCCTGCAACTGATCTCCGGCCTTTACCAGCATGGCGACCACTTCCTGATCTTTTTTCAGCGCTGACTGCATGCCGACGCGGGCCGCTGATTGCCGAGTCTGCACGGTTTTTAAGGCAACCGCCTGACTGGCACTGATTTCCAGGGTCATGGATTTATACTCACTGTTTGCCGCCTCATCCGGTGTTGGCTCTATTTAACCCCTCCTCACCGCTGCCTGTCAATGCTGAGCCCGCCTGCGGGCAAGGCGCGTTCCTCAGTGAGGGGTTGCCTGCCGTGGCTTTCAAGCGGGCCTCAGGCACCCTCTGTGGCCTTACCCGGGGGGAGGTTGCCTGCGGTTTATTTTCGCCCTCCATCAAATAAAGATTGACATGCCTGTTATATGGGGTATTAGTGTCGCACGTTACATTTGTTTTGTGTTACATGAATAACCCGTCCGCTGGTTAACTTATTTATTCCCTAACATTGTGAACGCTAACATTTCCGCGTCTGTGCATGTCGCATAGTACCGGAACAACACTTTTGTTTAAGGAAAATAAAATGACTAAAGGTACAGTAAAGTGGTTTAATCCGACTAAAGGATTTGGTTTCATCGAGCCGGAAGATGGTTCCGCTGACGCTTTTGTTCACATCTCGGCTGTCGAGCGCGCCGGTCTGAGCACACTGAATGAAGGCCAAAAGGTTAACTATGACCTGCAGGCTGGCGACCGTGGCAAATCTTCTGCAGAAAACATCACTGTAGCCGATTAATTACACGACTGACCGCTCTCCCTACGGGAGGGCGGTCGTTCTTGTCGGCACCTCCGGCATCAAGAGCACAGCTTTTCCCGAACGCTTTCTCGGACAAGCAAAATTTTGCAGCAAACGAGCTGCCCCCCCCCTTTCCATAATATCTACATATTGGTGCATAGCAGCCAATCTTCCTGTGCGTCCGTTGCCTGCCAGTTGGCTTTTCAGGCGACCCGCTTCACCACTGTTTCCAGGTCCGCAACGAGCTCGGACCCAAGCCGTTTGACAAAGGCTGCACGGGCGGTCTGATTCGCCAGCGCGTCCTGCAGGTCATTGAACAATCCGGCCAACAGGGTGGTTGCCGCCTGTCTGTTAAATATCCACGATGAGCCAAACCGATTTTCGCGCAGCGGAATCAGATTGGAATTCACCATCGCCTGCATCCATTCGATGCGTTTGTCAAAAGACCGGAAATACTGGGCGATCTCGACCTCGGCCAGAAGCGATATTTTGCGGGCTTCCGGCGAATTATAAACCGTATCCCAGTCAAGCTGCCCGTCGTGCGTCTGGCGCAGACGATTGATGACTTTCTTTGTCTGTTGTTCATAATCGGCCAGCTTCTCGGCCCCGAACATTAACGACAGCATGGTGAAAAATCCCGGCAACATGCGGCGCGAAAGAAATCCCGGATTTTCCTGCAGCGTTTTCTCATCGCGGAAGGCTGATTCAAAATTCTTGACCAGCAGGCGCTGAAACAAATGTCCGCGGGCCTGATCAACGCGGTTCTTCTCCCGGGCAATGGTGTATGTTTCGACCGCCTCGAGAAAGGCGGTTTTAATGCCGGCGAGTTCGGTGCGAAATTCCGCCCCCATTTCCTCAACGTCCTGGTCCGTCAGATGGCCATCCGTGGCACGCATTTTTTCCGTCAATAAATGCATGAATTTACTGTAGATCGAGTCGCCCAGTTCATCAGCCTGCGCTTCGGCGGCAGCGGTTCCGTTGCCGACACGCCGACCTAAAGCAGCCTTTTCAGCGTCTGCAATCGCAACTTCCGAGACCATCGGATTTTCCGACATATGGGGTGTAGCTGCCGCCGCTTCCTCATCGTCAGCACCGAAATAGATGGCTTCCCATAAACTCAGCCGGACATCCGTCTGATCGCCTTCGTGGTCTGAATTCTTGGTGTCTGTAGGCGCCTGCGGTTGATTTTCCATTGCAATACCCCTTGCCATCCGGCCTGTTCGATTAATTCCTGTAACCGATGCAAATTCAATAAAATCGACGCCGGCTGCGTAAACACCAAGTACTTGCATAAGGGTCCTGAGGGCGGTCGCGTATGCAGTCTGTCCCGTTCGATGCATGCCGCAAGGATATGGCGTACCATAACGGCACCCATTATTCCTGCAGCAGGCTGAACAAATAACCTGCCCGGCTACTCTTTATGTGGCTGTCGGGCCCTGTTCAGCCCGTTTTCAAATCCAGTGCGTCATGACAACGCCAGCGGCTATGCGAAAGCCATCTTGAGCAGTCTGTTTGGACCCTTGTGAATCCTTGACGGACCCTTATTAAGGTTCCTCTTGGTTATACACCATATTGACGGGCAAATACAGGTTGATTTGGATATGGCAGCTTCAACCTCGTCAAGGGTTGCTGAAAACCCGGTGTTTGCAGGGATCAGGATGCCCCGTTAAAATTCCCGAGAGCATAAGGCCTTCATTGATCTGGCCTGTCTGGATAAAAACGGATCGGTCCTGCAGTGAACAATCCGGGTGGCGTCAGCCTTATTCAAACAAGACCTGGTGGGTAAACCGGTTCCCGTCAGACACCGTAATCTGCTTAAACCCGAGCATGTGTGCCAGATCAAAAAAGGTAAGAATGTCCTCGACATGGGCATTGCGAAACAACGGCGTTGTCCGCGCCACGGCGGTCAGCGATGCCAGATAGGCCCGGACCCGAAAGATCGTGTTTAGTCGCCCCGCGTCGAGAGAAACGATAATAAGTTTTTCTGCGTTTTCGCCCTTTGCAAAAAACACCGTGGATGCTGGATAGGGCCGTTGGTTGTGGCTGATTGTGATCGCCGTAACAAATGCCAGCCGACGTGAGGCGCTGGCATCGGCAAGAATGCGCGCCCGCGATGTGTAGATTTCGATCTGGTCCGGAGCGGCGTAATAGTAGCCGGCATGACGATCCGCCCCCTGGGCGGCCCCGGACAAGCCCATAAACAGCGACAAAAGCAAAAGACAGGAAAACTCTGTTCTTGTCATGGCGATAGTCTTGATTTAACTGATAAATACATCGTCAAACACTTCCTCGTTTCCCGTGGTGCCTTCGCACCCGCTGCCAATACATTTCTCAAAGACCGTGGGTAACAGATAATGCCCGAAAACCGCGCATATAAAAAACCAAAACGACATAACCCAACCCGCTTTGCCGGCGCGCCTTTTTCTGGCCGGGTTACACCTTTACGCGCAGTTTACCGTTGATGCCGCCCTTTATCACCTCCCTTTACAGACAATGGTCAAACACGTCGGGCAATGTCAGGGGCGGTCTCTTCGTTTTAATGGCCGGATTGTTTACGGCGGTTATGAGTGCATTGGTCAAACATATCGGCCAGGAATTCAGCGTCGTCCAGATCCTGTTTATTCGCCAGATCTGCGTTATGCTCATTATATCACCGGTGGTTCTGAAAAATTACCAGACGGTGTTTAAATCAAATCATAAGCGCATTTATGTTTTACGTACTTTTTTTTCGTCCGTCGCCATGATCACCGGCTTTACCGCGGTCGTTTATCTGCCGCTGGCGGAAGCCACCTCGATCAGCTTTGTCCGCACCCTGTTTGCAACCCTGCTTGCGATCATTTTCTTAAAGGAAGTGGTGGGCGTCCGGCGCTGGGTCGGCACCCTGATCGGTTTTGTCGGCGTACTCATTGTCGTCCGGCCCGATACCAACAATTTCAATATTTACGCCCTGATGGCCATTACCTCGGCATTTTTTGTTGCCGCCAACATCATCATACTGCGCAAGGTCTCACAACTTGATTCGTCATCGACAATCATGGCCTATCATTCCGTGTTAATCACTTTGGTCATGGCCGGGCCCGCCCTGTATTATTGGAAAACGCCAAGCTTTGATGAACTCCTGCTTATGGTCGTCGCCGGCGGTTTGATGTCGGTTTCCCAATATCTCACAATCCAGGCCTTCAAGTTTGGCGAGGCGGCGGCCATTGCCCCCATGGAATACCTGCGCCTGCTGTTCGCAACGGCGATCGGCGTCTATTATTTTAATGAAATCCCGACCATCTGGACCGGGGTCGGCGCCCTGTTTATCGTCAGCAGCGCCCTGTACACCATGCACAGAAACCGTATCCGCAAACAAAAAATTATTGCCGACGTTCCAGAGACCTGAAACCACGCCGCCAGAGTTCGCCTGCTCACCCGGACAGGCTGCTATTTCTCACTTACTGTGAAAACCACCGCTACGTCGCTCTTTTACCCCTGCCGCTCCTCCTTTATGGTGCGCAAAATCCACCATCAACAAGGGACCAGGCCTATTTACGACGTTATTATTATCGGTGCCGGTGCTGCCGGATTGATGGCTGCGATCACCTGCGGCCGGCGTGGCCGACGCACACTTGTACTGGAGCGGTCCCCCAAGCCGGCTGAAAAGATTCGGATATCCGGTGGTGGGCGCTGCAATTTTACCAATCTGCATACCTCGCCAGCGAATTTTATATCCAATAACCCGCGGTTTTGCATCTCCGCTCTCAAGCAATATGACCCGCATCGGTTTATCGAACTGGTGAACCAGCACGGGATTGCCTTTCACGAGAAAAAACTGGGCCAGCTGTTCTGTGACGGCGCGTCGACACAGATCATCCAGATGCTGCTCGATGAATGCCGCAAGGCGGGCGTCGAGATCAGGCTTGGGGTCGAGATTGCAAAAATCGAAAAACCATCTTGCTTCCGCATTACCACAGGTTCCGATTCCCTGGACGCCGGCTCGGTGGTTATCGCCAGCGGTGGCAAGTCTATTCCCAAGATGGGCGCAACCTCTTTTGGCTATGAGGTCGCCAGCCAGTTCGGGCTGAATATCGTTGCCCCGGAACCGGCACTGGTGCCGCTGACCTTTGATGGCGTCAAAGCCGATCAAATGAAATTGCTGGCAGGCGTATCGGCAGATGCAGAGATCACATGCCGAAAAACCACGTTTGCCGAAGCTCTGCTGTTTACCCACCGCGGCCTCAGTGGACCGGCGATCCTGCAAATCTCGTCTTACTGGCGATCCGGCGAGCCAATTGTTATCAATCTTCTGCCGGGAACCAACGTCTCCGAATTTTTGCTGCAGGCAAAACAACTGACGCCGCAGGCCCGGATACCCGCCGTTTTATCAGGCCTGCTCGCCACCCGTCTGATCACGGCCATCCTTGCCGAATTTGAACTGCCCGGGCAGCTCGCCAATACCCCCAACAAGACCCTGAAGGCGCTCGGCCAGCGGCTGAATGCCTGGCAGCTTGTGCCGAGCGGCAGTGAAGGTTACCGAACCGCCGAGGTCACCCGCGGCGGTGTCGACACCGCTGAGCTGTCGTCGAAAACCATGGCAGCCAAAACCGTCCCCGGCTTATACTTTATCGGCGAAGTGGTTGATGTAACCGGACATTTAGGCGGATTTAATTTTCAGTGGGCCTGGTCGTCGGGCTACGCAGCCGGACAACATGCATAGCGAAAGCCAAACTGTCGCCAAAAGCAAATCATCACAACCGAATTGCTGTAAATGGGTGGATGGCAATCACCGGCAAAACCAGCCCGGACAGATCAACAAACCGGGTTTTACTGGCACGAATTTCCAGACAGGACCCACATTAACCCCGACTACTTGCCGCGCATCCTTGGTATCAAGTATATAAGTCCCAAAATTGCAACCCCGGCGAATATCGCCAAGCCAGACAAATAATAGACTACCATTTTATTTACCCCAGTATAAATATTTGGTGTCAGACATAAATTATCCAATTCTATACATATAGTGTATCACGAATCGACTTCAACTTTAATATGTTTTTTATTTAGTCTGATCTTCTGTCAATTTTAATCTTTGCTGATTTGCCATTCGCGGGCATCTGAATCAGACGGGCAACCACGGTCGCGAACACGTCGCAGGTGTTACCGGCCCCAACTGCGCCATGGCGATGCAGGGGTCGTTTACGGACCATTGGAAACATTGCGACGGCATCAGCCATCATCCAATATTATTATATATGGTTTTATTTTTTCATATATGATATTACATGTTTCTCCGATATCTAGGATAGAGGATCAGTGGCATGTTGAATGAAGTGGAGTTTCCCAGACAAACGCAGATTGGTCGCTGCGATTTAGCGTCAGTTCAACGTGTGGCCGCAATGCTGGATTTGGAACCAGGCGAAATTGCCGAAGGCGGTCATTTGCCCCGTGGGTGGCATTTCTTTCTCCTGGGCGGCACAACACGCCGTTCCTCTTTGCGAGAAGACGGCTTCCCCGGGTTTGGCGCACCAATGCCTGATTTTGGCATGAAAAGACTACTGCTCGGCGGCAGGACAATTTCGTATTTTGGCGACATCGAAATTGGCGCTCAATTAGAACGGGAGAGCAGGCTCGAAAGCTACGTCGAAAAGACGACAAAATCGGGGCCTATAATTATTGCGAAATTTGAACACCAACTTCGCCCCCTCCATTCGCCGGCACCGATACTCATTGAGACACAGACATATATATTGCTAAATAATCACGCCCCGGACCACGCAGTCGAACCGCAAGTGCAAAGCTTTAGGACCGCACATCAAAAAACCGTCACGCCCGATCCGACGATGTTGTTCCAGTATTCAGCCCTGGGTTTCAACTCGCACAGGATCCATCTCGATCGAGACTATGCGAGAGACGCCGAGGGTTTTCCTGACCTGATCATTAACGGTGGCCTGACGACTCTTTTGCTTACCGAGTTTCTCCGCTCCGATCTTGGTATCGTGCCCGGCGAGATTAAGGCAAAGCACACGGCACCACTCTTCTGCGACCGGCCTGTCGTGCTCACCGCAGACCGAATCGATGACTGCTGGCACCTCAAAGCACGCGATAATCACGGAGCGGTCGCATTGGAGCTGGAGGTATCAGCAAAATGACATTCAAACCCTTAAGCGGTGCCAAAATCCTGGACCTCACCAGTGTTGTTGTCGGGCCGGTGGCTACCTGGCGGCTCGGGCAGTACGGAGCGGACATCATCAAAGTCGAAAGCCCGACAGGAGATCTGATGCGCGGCCTTGGCGGCATTTCACCCTCAGGCCAGCACTCAGGTGCCTATCTGCATCTCAATCGAGGCAAGCGCAACATTTGCCTGGACCTGAAGAAGCCTGATGCGAAAAAAATCCTCAATCATCTTATAGCAGAAACCGATGTCATTGTGACAAATATGCGGCCAAGGGCACTTGAGCGCTTAGGTCTGGATGCGAAAACTGTGCAGGCGGATCATCCCGACAAGGTCTATTGCCTGTTGACGGGCTATGGCACTGACGGCCCCTACGCGGGACAACCGACTTATGACAGTGTTGTTCAGGGCGCAACGGCTATCGCCGGTCTCGCCCAGGCTCGGGACGGAGCGCCAAGCTATGTACCTATGCTGATCTGCGATCATGTCGTCGGCGAGATAGCCGCTGGTGCGATTCTGGCAGCACTCATCGAAAAACAAAAAACCGGTCACGGCGTTTTCCTTGAAGTTCCCATGTTCGAAACGATGGCCACATTCGTTCTGCAGGAGCACCTCGCCCAGCAAAGCTTTGATCCACCCGTAGGCCCCGCTGGCGATCAGCGCCTATTGAGCCCGCACAACAAACCCGTGCAAACGAAAGACGGATATATTTCCTTCACCATCAACACCGATAGCCAGGTTCAGGCATTCTTGGATACGACGGGACGGAGCGAGCTCTGCAATGACCCGCGTTTTGCTTCTGTTGCTGCCAGGGCCGTGCATGTTGACGAGTGGTTTGCGGTACGTGGTGCACCACTACCGGAAAAGACCACAGATCAATGGCTTGAAATTTTTCGAGCCATGGATCTCGCGGCCATGCCCTGTCACACCCTGGAAACCCTGCCAACGGACCCTCACCTCACCGCCGTCGGACTTATGGGTTTCGAGGATCATCCGACGGAAGGACGGACAGCTACTATCCGTTCTACGATTAGAGTTGATGGCGCAAATCCTTGTGCTGGCCCACCGGCAACGCCACGCGGTTGGGACACCCAACAAATCCTGCAAGAACTTGCGTACTCAAAGGCCGAAATCGAGGCCTTCTTATATGCCGGAGTGGCAGAGATCTCTTCGGCGCAATCTTCCGAGCCGACTGTCGGGAATGAATAAACCACCCTGAGGCCATCCAGTCTAACCAGGCAGGCCTCAAACAACGAAAGGAACTATCATGGACTTCAAGTTTCACCATATGAACCTATGCTCGGACAATCTTCCGAGATTGACCAAATTCTACAAGGGACTGTTCGACCTCGGTGTCATTGATGACGAAGAGCACACACGCGTCAACGCCAAGAGCGTGACATCAGGCTACAGCGGAAAGGTGGATTTCCTGAGCGATGGTGCGATCGAGTTCCACTGGGCAGAGAGGGATCTGAACACCGGATTTAAAATGAAGCAGTATGTCAATCCCATGTCGCGGGGCCATTTCTGTTTTCGGACCGATGACATAAAGGGATTCATGCGCCGGTGCGACGAACTCGGGATTCCCTATTCCGACTACGGCTGCTGGGCGATCGCCGGATGGTACCAAGTCTTCCTTCAGGATCCTGACGGCAATGTCATTGAAGTGCATCAGCCAGGCGTGTTTTAGGCATTCAACATGTCGGTCGGCACTTGTCACGGGGTGACTGTGCCCGACCGGCCTGAAACAGGCAAAACAGACAAGTGACCCGATGGTCACGCGGGAGAGAATACATGCTGCTCAAAGACAAAGTATGCATCATCGTCGGTGCCGGCTCACTCCGCGGTATCGGATACGCCACGGCTGAGCTTTTTGCTGAACAGGGCGCAAAGGTCGTACTCGCCGATCTGGTAATGGATGAGGCGATGGCAAACAGTGCAGGGGAACTGATTTCCCGGAAAACCAGTCAGATCAGTGAAGTCCATGGCATCAAGTGCGATATCTGCGAAATCGCGGACTGTGACAGCCTTATCGAAGAAGTCGTTGCAAGGTACGGGAAAATTGATGTCCTGGTGAACAGCGCGGGCATGGTTAAATCCCAGTCCTTTCTCGCAATTGCGGAAGATGACTATGACCAAATTCTCGATGTTAATCTGAAAGGGACTTTCAATCTTTGCCGGTCCGTTCTCCGGTATTTTTCGAAGCAAAACAACGGCACAATTGTAAATATCGCCTCAGTCG
>JABMNT010000057.1 GCA_013203595.1 Rhodospirillales bacterium | reverse complement strand
GCGGCCAGCGGCCAGCGGCCAGCGGCCAGCGGCCTTACATCTGTATCCAAGTAATGATGGCTCGCATATCTGAAATCGGCTATTTTGCGCGGGCAGGCAGAGGACAGGCGACCACCAACCATGAAACGCAATAGCGTCGAGATTTCACCCGACAAGACATACCTCACATTACGTTGGGCGGATGGAAACCAGGCGCGTTTTCATGCCATCTGGTTACGCGACAATGGCCTGGACGGGGATACCCGCAGTCCGCTCAATGGCCAGCGATTGATAACCCTGGGCGACATTCCCCACGATACCCGCATTCTCGAAGCGTCGGTTAGGGAAACCGGTGATCTGCAGGTTCTGTTTGGCCCGGAAAATAAGCAGATCGCCTTTCCCGAAGACTGGCTGCGGCGTCACGTTTATGACAGGGAGCCGGCATCCGAAGCTGATCCCGGCCCTATTTCATTCTGGAACGCCGGACTGCAGGACCGCTATCCCCGCAGCAGCTGGGAACTGATCCGCCACGCACCAGCAGAACTGGGCCGGTGGCTGGCAGGCGTCAGGGCCTATGGCTTTGCCGTTGTTGGTGGTGTGCCCTGCCAGTCGGGTGCGGTTTGCGAGGTCGCTGAACTGTTTGGCTATGTGCGCGAAACCAATTATGGGCGGTGGTTTGATGTGCGTGCCGAGGTCAACCCCAGTAACCTGGCCTATACCAATCTGGGCCTGCAGGCGCATACGGACAATCCGTACCGCGACCCGGTCCCGACCCTGCAGCTGTTGTGCTGTCTGGAAAATGCTGTGGACGGTGGCGACTCAGTGGTGGTCGATGGCTTTAATGCCGCCCGGCGGCTCAGGTCAGAGGACCCGGGTGCCTTTGATTTGCTGGCCCGCTATCCGGCCAGTTTTGAATATACCGGGGCCCGGGGTGTGCACCTGCGCGCTGATAAGCCGATGATTGAACTGGCAGCCGATGGCGGTATTTCGACAATTCGTTTTAACAACCGCTCAACGGCGCCGCTGGTGAATATCCCGTTTGATGAGATGCAGGCCTATTACCGGGCCTACCGGCTTTTTGCCGATATTATTGATGACCAAACCATGCAGGTGAGCTTCAGGCTGTCGCCGGGGGAATTGTTCATTGTCGACAACAGGCGCGTGCTGCACGCCCGCAAGCCGTTTTCCGGAACCGGGCAACGCTGGTTGCAGGGCTGTTATGCAGACGTGGACGGTTTGCTGTCGACGCTGAGTGTCATCGAGCAACAGCAGAAAACGGGAGTGATGGCGTGAGTGAAGACCTGAACCAGCAGACGATTGTGCCCTTTCTGGCCGATATTTTTGTGCGCCGCGGGGCCGAGAGCTATCTGGGGGAGGCGGTAACTGTGTCCGAACACATGCGCCAGGCTGCCAGCCTGGCCGAGCAGTCCGGCGCCTGCGATGAATTGGTCGCCGCCGCCCTGCTGCACGACATCGGCCATTTCACCAGCGAGTTTGGCACTTATTCGGTAGATGACACCCAGGACAAATACCACGATGCCGCCGGCGCCCGGGCCCTGCAGGACTATTTTCCGCCGCTGGTCACGGAAAGCGTGCGCCTGCATGTGGCGGCCAAGCGCTACCTCTGCGCCGTGGACCCCGCCTACTTCGGGCAGTTGTCTCCCGCATCGGTGCATACCCTGAGCCTGCAGGGCGGCCCGATGACGGCCGCTGAGGCCGGGGATTTTGAAGCCCAGGCTTTCTACAGGGAAGCGGTCATGGTCCGCAAATGGGACGACGGCGGCAAGACCGTCGGTCGCGCAATCAAACCCTTTGCTGCCTATGCGCCGCTGTTGCAGGCGATTGTCGATGGCCACGCCCGCCGCCTGGATTAAAGTTTATTCTGCCAGCTGCGGCACCACCGTTTTGACAATCGAGCTGTCGAGGGCTTCGTAGTCGAAGTAGCGAATCAACTCGTATTGTTCGGCGCGGGTCTGCATTTCATTTTCCCGGGGTTTGGTGCCGTCGGTTTCGGCAATCGCCGCATAGAGATTTTCCATGGCCCGGCTGGCGACCCGCAATTGCGACACCGGCCAGATGACAATCTTGTATCCCATGGCTTCGAACTGGGCACCGGTATAGTAGGGGGTGCGGCCAAATTCGGTCATGTTGGCCAGCGACGGCGCCTTGACCGCGCTGACGAACTCGCGGAACTCGGCTTCTGTCGCCAGGCCGTCGGCAAACACCACATCAGCGCCGGCTTCAATATAGGCATTGGCCCGGCTGACCGCACCCTGCATGCCTTCCGAGGCCAGGGCATCGGTGCGGGCAATGATTTGCAGATGTGTCCGCGATCTGGCCGCTGCTGCGACCTTGAGGACCATGTCGTCGGCACTGACCAGCTGTTTGTCGTTCAAATGGCCGCATTTTTTGGGCAGTTTCTGGTCTTCGATCTGCATGGCGGCCGCTCCCGCCATTTCCAGCTCCTGTACCGTGCGCATGACGTTCAGGGCTTCGCCATAACCGGTGTCGGCATCGACAATCAGTGGCAGATCGGTGGCGCGGAAGATCATCCGCACAAAGAAGCAGACTTCCTCAAGGGTCATCACGCCCAGATCCGGTAGTCCCATGGACGCCGACAGACCGGCCCCCGAGATATACAGGGCTTCAAATCCGGCCCGTTTGGCGGCCAGCCCGGCCAGTCCGTTATGGGCGCCGGGGGTACGTAAAATTCCCGGCTGCTGCAGGCGGGTTGCAAGGCGTAATCCTGGTGATAGAGTGTTTCGTAAATTTCCTTCGAGCCAAGTCATCAAGCGTCTCCATAGGGTAAGGTTGGTCTTCTTAACACGGATCAGACTGAAAAGTGTTGGTGAATGTGAGAAAAAATGAACGGATCGCAGAATAGTGCATTGGATAGATTGAATTTACACCCGGCAACCGGTCCGGCGGTCTGGTCCGCTGATGATCTGCGCCGCGACAGGTCGTGGATTTTTCGCTTCACAGCGGTGGAAATTGCCGAGCTGGAGGCGGCTGTCAAAAAAATACGAGGTGCGGGCAAAGCGCTTTACGGCTTTGGCCGGGATGATTTCCCGTTGCCGCACTTGGCTGAACGGCTTGCCGCCTGTGCCCATGACCTGGAAACCGGTCGCGGTGTCGCCCTGTGGCGCGGCCTGAATGTGGACGCTTATGATGAACAGAGCCTGAAAACCCTGTACTGGGGAATCGGTGTGCATCTGGGGGTGCCGATCAGCCAGAACAGCAAGGGCCAGTTGATTGGTCATGTCCGCGACGGAGGCGGCGACTATATGAGCAAGAACGTCAGGGGCTATACGACTCAGGCCCGCCTGGCGCCCCATTGTGACAGTTCGGACCTGGTCGCTCTGTTATGTGTGCATCCATCGAAAAGCGGTGGCGAAAGCCTGATTGCCAGCTCGGCGGCCATCTACAACCGGTTGCTTGACGCCCATCCGGATTATCTGGAGCCGCTGCTGGTCGGTTTTCATTTCGATTTGCGGGGCGAAGGGGCGACCGCCGATCCCGACGAAGTGACCCGCGCCAAAGTCCCGGTGTTTTCCTGGCATGAGGGCTGGCTGTCGTGCCGATATAATGGCAAAACCATCGTAGACGGGCAGATAAAGGCCGGGCAGCCGCTGACCGGGGACGTGCTGAAGGCCGTCGCTCTGGTTGGGGAACTGGCGATGCAGGACGGGTTTCGTTACCCGATGGAATTCGAGCGAGGTGATATTCAGGTTCTCAATAACCATGCGGTGCTGCATTCTCGCACCGCTTTTGAAGATTGGCCGGAGCCGGAACGAAAACGCAATTTGCTACGCATGTGGATCAATCAGCGGGCCGGGATTGCCCGGCCTTTGGCCCCTCAATTTGCCGATCGAATGAATACCGGGCCACGTGGTGGGGTCCGGGTAATAACTGGAGGAAAATGATTTTATGACACGGATTGCGATATTGGACGATTACCAGGACGCGGCACTGACGTCCGCCGACTGGAGCACCCTGGATGGCTGTGAAGCGGTCGTATTTAACCAGCATCTGGGTTGGCAGGAGGATCATATCGCCTCGGCTCTGGCCGGCTTCGAGGTCATCGTCTGCATGCGTGAGCGCACACCGTTCCCCAAATCACAACTGGATAAACTGCCGGACCTCAAGCTGCTGGTAACCACGGGTTTGCGTAATCTGTCGATTGACATGGATGCGGCGCGGGCCAATGGCGTTGTTGTCTCGGGCACCCAGATGCTCGGCTACCCGGCCTACGAACATGCCTGGGCGCTGATCCTGGCGATCACCAAGCAAATTCCCTTTGAGGACCAGACCATGAAAAACGGTGGCTGGCAGCAGGGTGTGGGCGTTGGCCTGAGCGGCAAAACCCTGGGTATCCTGGGCCTCGGTAAACTGGGCAGTGCCGCGGCGCGGATCGGCAAGGCTTTCGATATGGAGGTCATTGCCTGGAGCCAGAACCTGACGGCGGAAGCGGCGGCTGCGCAGGGGGTAAGCCGGGTCGATAAGGATGAACTGCTACAGCGGTCGGATGTCATCAGCATTCACATGATTCTCAGCGAGCGGACCCGCGGGCTGATTGGTGCCAAGGAACTGGCGATGATGAAGCCGTCGGCCTATCTGGTTAACACCTCGCGGGGGCCGATTGTCGACGAAGCGGCGCTGATCAGTGCTCTGCAGCAACACACCATCGCCGGCGCCGGCATCGATGTCTACGATCTGGAGCCACTGCCTGCCGATCATGCCATTCGCAAGCTGGATAATGTGGTGCTGACCGGCCATACCGGGTTTGTGGTCAGGGAACTGCATCAACTGGCTTATGGCCAGGCTGTTGAAAATATCGGCTCCTGGCTGGCCGGGACACCGCAGCGTGTGCTGAACGAAGGTTAGGAACATGTGTGCAGCAGCGATTAAAACCGACAAGCAGGGGTTCGTGGCAACGCTGACGATCAGTAATCCGGACAAACGCAATGCTCTGGACAAGGAGGCCTGGGGCCGGCTGTCCTATGCCCTGGCCAGTCTGGATATGGATAAAAAGCTGCGCTGTGTGGTATTGCGCGGTGACGGCACCCAGGCCTTTGCCGCCGGTGCGGACATTTCCGAGTTTCCACAATTGCGGGCCAATGCACAGCAGGCCAGAGACTACGTCGAAGTGGTTGCCATGGCGCTCGCCACCCTGCGCGGCCTGCGCCATCCGACAGTGGCCATGATCCATGGTGCCTGCACCGGTGGTGGACTGGAAATTGCGTGTTGCTGCGATATGCGGATTGCCGGCCGGTCGGCCCGGCTCGGGGTGCCCATCAACCGGATCGGCCACGCCCTGGCTCCGGCGGAAATGAAGCCGGCGCTGGATCTGGTCGGGCCTGCCGTGGTTCTCGAAATGCTGCTGGAAGGCCGGCTGTTTGACGCCGACGAAGCCCTTCAACGCGGTCTCGTCAACCGGGTGGTGGACGATCAGGCGTTGGCGGATACTGTTTATGCGACGGCGGAGCGGATTAGTGCAGGGGCACCGCTGGCGGCGCGCATGACGAAAAAAACCCTGCAGCGATTAGGCAATCCGAAACCACTGAGCGAGCAGGAAGTGATGGACAGTTACGCACCCTGCGACAGCGACGATTATACAGAAGGCGTGCGCGCCTTTCTGGCTAAGGAAACCCCACAGTTTGAAGGACAATAGAGATGAGTGCTGCCGATAATTTGAAAACCCTGTTAACCGCGCCAGGCATTATCACCATGCCCGGCTGTTACGATGCCATGTCGGCAAAGCTGATTGAACGGGCCGGCTTCAAGGGCGCCTTCATGGGTGGCTTTGCGGTCTCCGCATCGCGCCTTGGCCTGCCCGACACCGGCCTGATCTCCTATAACGAAATGCTCGATCAGGGCCGCAATATCGCAACCGCCGTCTCGATCCCGGTGATCGGCGACGGCGATACCGGCTATGGCAATGCCATCAACGTCAAACGCACGGTTGAAGGCTACGCCCAGGCGGGCATGGCCTGCGTGATGATCGAAGACCAACTGGCGCCCAAGCGCTGCGGCCATACCATGGGCAAGCAGGTGGTCAGCCGCCAGGATGCCTATGTACGGCTGCGCGCCGCCGTTGACGCCCGCGAAGAAGGCGCCGACATTCTGATTATGGCGCGCACCGATGCCAATGCCACCGATGGCTTGGACGAGGCGATGGAACGATGCCGGGCATTTATGGATATCGGAGTGGATATCACCTTTCTTGAAGCGCCCAAGGACGAGGCGGAAATGGCGCGTTACTGCAACGAAGTGCCGGGGCCGAAAATGGCCAATATGGTGGAGCAGGGCAGCTCGCCGTTCCTGGCCCCGCCCCAGCTCGAGGAGATCGGCTATAAAGTCGCCATCTATCCGGTGTCGCTGATGCTGGCCGGCATCACCGCCGCCAACCGGGTGCTGGCAACCCTCAATGACGGCCACGACACCACGGCCAACGCAACCTTTCAGGAACTGCAGGATATCGTCGGTTTTCCGGGTTACTATGCGGACGAAAAGAAGTACGCAGCGGAGTAGGCGATGTCGTTTCAACAGGAGCCAACCATGGTACAGGTCACAAAAATACTGGCGGAATTCGCGCACGGGCTCAGCTACGAGACTCTGCCCGCAGCGGTCCGGAGCCGCAGCAAACAACTGATCCTTGATCTCGCCGGAAATATCATCCGGGCCCGCCACGATGCGGAATCCTCCCCCAGCCTTGTTGCCGCCATGATGGGTCTTGGCTACGGCAATGGTGACTGCACCGTTTTGGGTGACAGCCATGGCTACACCCCGCCGGGTGCGGCCATGCTTAATGGCGCGCTGGCCCATTCCCTGGATTTTGATGATACCCATGCGGCCGGATCGATCCATGCCGGTGCGCCGATTATACCCGCCGCCTTTGCGGTGGCCGAGCAGCAGGGGGCTGCGGGCCGCGATGTCATTGCCGCCATTGTTGCCGGTTACGAAATTCAGATCCGCCTGAGCCTGGCCCTTGGCCCGAGCGACCATTATGACCGGGGTTTCCATCCGACCGCGACCTGCGGCATTTTCGGGGCGACGGCAGCGGCCGGCAAACTGCTTGGTCTGGATGCAGCGGGCCTGGCCAGCGCCTTCGGTGTGGCGCTCAGCCAGGCCGCCGGGTCCATGCAGTTTTTGCATGAGGGCGGCTGGACAAAGCGCTCGCACGTGGGCCAGGCGGCCATGAACGGGGTGATCGCTGCAACCCTGGCGGCGGAAGGCTTCCGGGGCGCAGTTGATGCTTTTGAAGGGCAGGTTGGATTTCTGCATGCCTATGCACCGGCTGCGGATCATGCCCGCGCCATCGCTGACCTGGGTGGCGTCTGGGAAACCCTGAATGTGGCCGTGAAACCCTATCCGTCGTGCCGGTATTCCCACGCCCCGCTGGATGCGCTGATTGCACTCAGGGCGGCGCATCAGATCAACCCGCAGGAGATAACCCGGGTCACCGTTGGTGTCTCGAAAACCGGCTGGAAAATTATCGGCGACCCGGAAATCACCAAGCAGCACCCGAAAAGCGTGGTTGACGGGCAGTTTTCCATGCCCTTCTGCGCCGCCGTTGCCCTGCGTACCGGCGGTTTGGGCTGGGATGATTACCGCCGGCACTTGACCGACCCGGAGACCCTGGCTTTATGTGCGCGGATCGAAACAGGGGTTGATCCGAAAGCGGATGCCGCCTTCCCGGCCACGATGGCCGGCCGCGTGGTGATCGAGACGAAATCGGGACAGTATGAAGCTTATGTGGAAACGCCAAAGGGCGAGCCGGCAAATTTTGTTACCGACGATGAACTGCTTGGCAAGTTTGATGGTCTGGCCGGACCCTATCTCGGGCAGGCGGCATTAAAGGAGCTGTCGTCCGGGCTGTTGGGGCTGGACCAGGTTGAGGATGTCGGCGCGCTTCTTCACCTGAGCCGCCGGTCGCAAACGATGGCGCTGGCCGGCGAATGACCCTGTGAATTAAATGTTTTGCTGCTGACCTGGAGGCGCCGGGCCGATTATTACCCAGAGTCCCCGGGCAGTTTCAATCCGGCGTTTTTGGCATAGACCTTGGCCACGGCGGCATCGTCTTCGCGGCCATACCCCATGCCGGCGGCGGCCAGAAACTGCTGCAGGGCGGCTGCTGTCAGCGGCGAGGAAAACCGCGCCGTGCGGGCCACGTCGCTGACGATGCCTAAATCCTTGACGAAAATTTCGACGGCGGAATGCGGCGTATAGTCGCCGTCGGCGATGTGCGGGCCGCGGTTTTCAAACATCCACGACGAGCCGGCGCATTCAGAGATCACTTCCACGGTTGAGGCCGGCGCGATGCCCTGGGAAATACCGAAGGTGATGGCTTCGGCGGCGGCGGCGATGTGAATGCCGGCCAGCATCTGGTTGACGATTTTCACGGCTGATCCGGGTCCGGCCTGATCGCCCAGCCGGAACACTTTTGTCGCCATGGCGTCGAGGGCCGGCTGGCTTGCCGTATAGGCCGCCTGACTGCCCGACGTCATCATGGTCAGTGCGCCCTGGGCGGCCTTGACCGAGCCGCCGGAGATGGGGGCGTCCAGATACAGCAGGCCAAGGGCGTCGAGCCGGGTTTCGCAGCTGCGGGCAAATTCCGGTGGCACCGTCGCACAGGAGATGACCACCGCACCCGGCTTCATATGCCCGCTGATGCCGCCCTCTCCAAACAGCAGGGCCTCGGTCTGGGCGGCGTTGACGACAACGATGATCACGATATCCGCCACGGCCAGGGCTTCATCCCGGGCCAGCGTCAACCCGCCCTGACTTTGCAGGTCGGCTTCGCGTGCCTTATCGAGATCAAACCCGGCGGTTCTGCATCCGGCTTTTACCAGCGATGTGGCGATGCCAAAGCCCATGGAACCCAGGCCAAATACACATAAGGTCTTATCATCTGCGGCAGTCATAGCGTCTCCTAAACAGGCGGGGGGAAGTGCAAGCGTGTCGGCATCCTAGCGCAAGGCCGGAACGGATAAAATAACCATTTCACCGGAAAGTGTTGTTGTTGCCCTGGTCGGTCGTACTTAGTTAGCCAAAGAACGCCTTGAAGTGATCGAGCACTGCCGCTGGCGCCTCTTCTGCCAGATAGTGGCCGGAGTCGACGGCACCGCCCGAAACCGCGCCCTGGCTGTACTGGCTCCAGATATCCAGCGCATCATACCACTTCCCGATCTTGCCCTTGGCGCCCCACAGCACCAGCAGCGGGCAGGCGATTTTATGGCCGGCTTCGCGGCTGGCCCGGTCATGCTCCAGATCGATGGTCGCCGCCGCCCGATAGTCCTCGCACATGCCGCGCACCATTTCCGGATCATTGATGGCGTCGATATAGTCGGCCAGGGCATCGGCATCAAAGAAGCCGGCACCCTTCGGTTCGCGGGTGGTATGGGCATTGAACCAGGCTTCCGGTGCACATGTGATCAGTGATTCGGGAAACGGATGGGGCTGGGCGAGCCAGAACCAGTGGTAATAACCCATGGCAAAGTCCATGTCGGTACGCTCGAAATGCACGATTGTCGGCACGATGTCGAGCAACGCCAGTTTCAGGACCCGGTCTGGAAAATCCAGGGCCAGACGGTGGCTGACCCGCGCCCCCCGGTCATGGGCGGCCAGATAGAACGCCGGGTGCCCCAACTGCTCCATCAGATCAACTATGTCGGCAGCCATTGCTGTTTTGGCATAGGCTGCATGGTCCGCCGAACAGGGCGGTTTGAAGGATTTCCCGTAGCCGCACAGGTCCGGGCAAATGACGGTGAAGGATTTCGCCAACTCCGGCGCCACCCGGTGCCACATGGCATGGGTCTGCGGATTACCGTGCAGCAGCAGCAGGGGTGGGCCGTTACCGGCCATGCGCAGGCGCATGACGCCGCGTTTGGTGGTTATGGATTTCAGTCGAAAGTCATCGAAAAAGTTCATCATTGCCAGGGTTTCAATTCCTTCAGTGTGGAGATATCGGCTATTTCCAGGATCATTTTCTTTAAGATGGCGGCCGCAAAAGACTGGCGGTTTTCGGCCTTGATGACAAAGGACCGGCGCCCGCCGGTGACAGAAGAGCGGAAATAGGCATCGAGATCCGGCATTTCCGGGCGTTCGATAACCAGCCCGTTAATGGTCATGCGGTTGGCGACGGCGACGTCGCGGACCATCTCGACGGGGACACCCATGGTGTTGGGCCCGTCGCCAGATACGTCGATGACCCGGCGCATCCCCTCAAATTCATTGCTGTCGATTGTTGTCGCGGCCAGCGCGACCCCTTCACCAATGGCATTGCCGCCGGAACAGGAATAGCGCTGCTTTGCCAGAATCTGATCACCAAAGGCCCGGGCACTGGCCGGGTCGCTGATCCGCGTCCAGGGAACACTCAATTCGGTGCAGCCGTCGGCGGAAAACTCGATATAGGCAACGGCGATGGAACCCAGAAACCCGGTGCCGATGGCGCTCAGGACTTTCGGGTTGAGCAGGGCATCGGCGTAGCCCTGGCGCTGCAGGTGAAACTCATCGTCATCAATGCTGCCCGATGCATCGACGACAAAGGCCAGTTCCAGATCAACGGGCACAAGTGACTGGGCACGGGCCGCCCCGCACAGGGTGGTGCCCGCCAAAATCAACGCCGGTAGCAGTTTCAGGGTTTGTTTTACCATCTGACGGACTTTCCTTGTCTGGTCTGCAAGTCTGCCACACTAACAGCCCCGGCGTATAGATGGATCATGAACAGCCAGTCAATTCAGTCCGCCGGATGGAATTGGGGGATATTCAGAGAGCGGGATGGGGGGCAACCAAACTCACCTTTTAGCCGAGCTATTCAAACGGCCGCACCGCGGTATCGCCATGACCAACGGAGACCAGCAGGCTCGATGGCTCGACCGCCCGCCAGTGCTCGGCTTCATCATCCAGCGGTTCGGAGACCACGATCAGACTTTCCTTTTGCGACCACCAGTACAGCGACGGGGGGATTCCCCGGTCCGAGAACCGCAGCGCATAAAAAGCCTTGCCGTCCGTGAGAGCGGCGGTCATGCGGAAAGATTCCTCAACGCCGCTGTCGCGCATGATGGTGATGACCTGGGAGACGGTTTTCTCGAAGGCCAGGGCCACATCGTCTTCCAGACCATTGGCCGCCAGCAACAGAAAAAATACTTCGCTGTCGGTGGTGCCGATGCGGCAGTTAAACAGCTGATCGGGCAGCAGGCTTTCCAGTTGGCGGCGAACCCGGGGAAAACCACCGATTACACCGTTATGCATAAACAGCCAGGGGCCGAGCCGAAAGGGATGGCAGTTATCGCGCGAGGTGGCGGTGCCCGTTGATGCCCGCACGTGGGCAAAGAACAGGGGCGAGCGCAGCTGATGGGCCAGGTGCTGCAGGTTCTGGTCGTTCCAGGCGGGCAGAGTTTCGCGATAAAGCCCGGGTGTTGCCCGTTCCCCGTACCAACCGATGCCAAAACCGTCCCCGTTTGTCGTTGTCGCCCCTTCGCGGGCATCGAGGCTTTGGTGAATGAGAGAATTTTCCGGTTTATAGAGCAATTCGTCCAGATAAATGGGTTCCCCCAGATAGGTCAGCCACCGGCACATTTCCACACTCCCATCAATAGCCACACCGCCCTGTGAATGCGCACATCGATGGAAATGAGGCGTTTCCATGAACGGCGGTTTGTAAGTCCATACTGTATATGGATTTTGCGCTGTCGCATCTATTAAATTGCCAAGCTGAGCTGGTTTTCGCTATAGCTAGCACGAGCAACCGTCTGATCGCGTTAATTATGGGATTCGTGATTTTCGCAAGTCGGGTGATCAAAAATAAAACCATGGCCCGCCGCCAGCGCATGGCCAAAACCAAAGGACCAAAGACCATGATCGACATAAAAAATCATGCGAAAAGCCAACTGGAAGCGGGTCAGCTGTCGCTTGGTGTCGGCCTGCGCCAGGCGCGCACCGTCGATATCGGCAAAGCCATGAAAACCGCCGGGTTCGACTGGTTGTTCATTGATATGGAGCACAATTCCATGGATATCGATATCGCCACACAAATTTCCGTGGCGGCGCAGGATGCCGGCATTACGCCGCTGGTCCGGGTGCCCGGGTTTGAGCACTATCATGCGACACGGGTTCTCGACGGCGGTGCCCAGGGGATCGTGGTGCCGCATGTGGATGACGCGAAAACCGCCCGGCAAATGGTTTCCAACTGCTTTTATCCGCCGGTCGGTCATCGCTCCATGACCGGGGCCCTGCCGCAGCTGGATTTCCAGTCCCATGCCATCGCCGAGGTTGCCGAAGCCGTCAATGCGGCGACCCTGCTCATCGTCATGGTCGAAACCCCGACCGGTGTTGAAAATGCTGAGGAAATCGCTGCTGTTCCGGGAATTGACGGGATCCTGATTGGCACCAATGATCTGTGCATGGAAATGGGTATTCCTGGCCAGTTTTCCCATCCGCGGGTCAAAGAGGCCTATCAAAAGGTCATCGCCGCCTGCCACAAACACGGCAAGCATCCGGGCATGGGCGGGGTTTACGATATCGCCACCATGCAAACCTATATCGACATGGGGGCCCGCTTTATCCTGTCGGGAAGTGATTTCGCCTATATGATGGCGGGGGCCCGGGACCAGGCGGCAAAGGTGCGCGATCTTTTGTAGGGTGAGCCGGGAGAGGGGTGGCGCCCGGCGTTTCGGCTTTGATTCACAAGAACCCTCAACCCGGCCCGGGATCATGGCCTGTCGGTTGTGCGGTGATGGTGGTTCCTGTAAGGCTCTCGGCGGTGAACTTTTTTGGAGAATGAATAATGCCTGACCGGTTTGGCCCGCGTGGTGTTTGTGCCGTTATAATTCCCCAGCAAAACGCCAATATGCAGCCCGAATATGAGCTGATGCGTCCGCCGGGTATCAACAACCAGGCCTACCGCTTTGATATTTCAGTTCATGACCGGGTGCCGGAAGCGGTGCTTAAAACCATGCCCCAGGTTCATGGCTGTTATCCGGATATGATCATCGTCGGCAATTCCTTCGAGATGCGCACCATTTCACCGGCCGATTACGTCGCCTATCATCAGCAATTAGAAAGTCTGGCGAACGGGGTTCCGTTTTCGACGGCGGCGGACGGCTGTCTGGCCGCGCTACGGACCCTGGGTGCCAAACGCATAGCGGTGTTGTCGCCCATGTCCGAGGGTTATTCAAAAAATGTGCAGCAGTTTTATGAAAATCACGGGTTTGAGGCCCCCTGCGCCACATGGCTGGGAGTCAAAGAATCAAAAGACATCTTCAAAGTCACGGTCGAGCAGATTATTGCAGCCTTTGACACGCCGGGTTTTCAGGATGTGGACACAATCCTGCACGTGGGTAGTGCTCTGGGGATTGTCGGCATGCTGAACGAGCTGGAGACCCGGCTTGGCCGCCCCATTGTGTCCTCTAATGCCGCCGCCTATTGGTATGCCCTGCGCCAGTTCGGGATCAGGGATACCCGCGCCGACATCGGCAAATTATGGACACTGGACAGCGTCGTTTAATTCAGTCCGGATCGTCCGGCTTTCACGGCGCGGCGACACCAAATTTGGCGGACAGAAAATCGAGAAACACGCGGACCTTGGGCGACATGTTTCGACGCATCAGATAGACCGCATAGATGTTCGATGAGGTGTCTTCGAAGTCGGGCAGGAGATTGATCAACCGGCCTTCGGCAATGTCATCGGCAATCAGATAGGTGGGTAACCGGGCAATTCCAAGCCCGGCCAATGCCGCATGGTAGAGGGCATCTGCGCTGTTTGCCTCAAAATTACTGTTGGCCTTGGCTTGATAGGCATCGCCACAGAGATCAGCAACCCAGTCGTTCCAGCGCGTCACCGTGGACAGACGCAGAATATTGTGGTGGGGCAGGTCACGGGGCGAAGTGATTGGCTCTGTGCGCTCGATATAGGATGGTGCCGCACAGATGAGCCTTCTGTTTACCGCCAGTTTTCGGCCGATAAGGGATTGATCCTCGATCTGTTCGGCAAACTGAATGGCCACGTCAATGGGCTGTTCAATGAGATCAATGGGACGGTCATTGAAATCCAGAGATATGGTTATCTTGGGATGAAGTTTGAAAAATTCCGGCAGGGCCGGCAGGATTTGCGACTTTCCGAAGGCCACCGTGGTATTGACCCGCAGCCTGCCTTCAGGTTTTTCGCTCAGGGTTTCGGCCAGGTCCAGGGCGGAAGCGATATTACGTCTTATTTCCGTGCAGCGGGCATAGAACACCCGCCCTTCGTCGGTCAGAGAAATGCCACGAACGGTCCGGGTCAGTAGCCGGACACCCAGTTTGTCTTCCAGAT
This sequence comes from Rhodospirillales bacterium, assembly GCA_013203595.1. Classification (GTDB taxonomy): domain Bacteria; phylum Pseudomonadota; class Alphaproteobacteria; order Rhodospirillales; family Casp-alpha2; genus JABMNT01. Next base: position 8,971 of record JABMNT010000057.1, on the reverse strand, counting down.
TGCTGATTTGTTTGCTCACCGACGACGGCGAATGGTTCAATTCGCGCGAAGCGGCAGAAAAACTTCCAGAATCCACAGATCTGGCGAAAAGGACCATCTGACTTTCCAGTTCCATTTATTCAAACCTTTCGTGTCTCGTCGATGCGTCCTATGTGCGATGCGGTTTTATATACATGGGGATGACATGCTATATTGCAATGCAGCATAGAAAATATATATGGGTTTTGCCAGAAAAGATTTTCATCAGTCCGGTCGGCCGGTTGAGGTCGTAAAAAAAATGCCCTGGCACAGGGCCAGGGCAAGTCTTGACAGGCTAACTTATCGACAGGGAGGTCATCTAAGTCATTTTTAGGGGTGTGCTGTAAGGGGAGGACTTCCAGCATACCATCCTATCAAATGATAGATAGGAGACGGCAGCCCTGTTCGCTAGTCAGGTGGCGGGCATAGCGGGTTTAACCACAGCGCACATTAGCCCATGGGCCGGATCAGGCCCATTTACCTACCTCATCCCTGATCGAATCCAAAGTTATGGGATCAATCTGTCCTTTTGAGTTCAACTCGGCCTGGCAACGCTGGGCGATGGCAAAGGCATCAGCCAGCATCGACAGATAAGCGGTGTAGTTCCGTTTCGGCCGGGCCGGCAGTGATGCAGGACTGGCCATGTGCGGGGCCGTGAACCCCTGGACGAATTCGCTCATTGTTATCTCCTTGTTTGCGTGCCTGTGGCGTCGATCAGGACGCCTGAATTGAATTTTCGAAGTGGTCGGATTTCTCGGAATGGCCTAGTAATCCGCCTTTTTTCTGTCCCAGGCCCGTGGTTTTCCCAATCCAGTGGACCATGCCGTTGAATGACTTTCTTACACACTGCACCAAGGCACCCGTCAGCCTTGCTATTTCCTCAGCCTGTAGTTTTCTTGCTTTTCGTTCGATCCTTTCCAGAAGAAAAGGATCGATGTCTGGATAATTTTCGTAGTCAGCGATCTTGAATTCTGACGATATGGGAGTTTGCATTTTCTGATTCCTATCTGACGTCCGGGTTAATTGTGAGACCGGCTCTGCTTGGGTTGAAAGGGCCAGGTCTGCTGGTCAGGAGTGTTCCACCTGGTCCGCGGCTTGCCTGGCCAGGCAGCGGATATCGCTGCGCGAAATTCCCATATCCGCCAGTTGACGGTCCGTAGAAAAGCCAAGTTCACTGACGATCTGCTGATAGCGTCGATGGCGACGCCAGACCGTGCTCAGTTTGTTTTTAACGAAAACCAGTTCATTGAGAATGGTTTTACGAATGGGGATTTCCCGGTTCTGAAGGTAGGCTGTCGCCATTGGGCTTGCTCCAATTGTTTAGTGCATCGCAACATTCGTTATGCTGCACTGCACATATTAGGGTTTCGTCTGTTTCCGGATAGGGGGTAATGGGGCATAGTGGTTTTAACTGAAAGGCACAGTTGCCCATGGCGGCACCGGTTTGGGTTTGCAGGCTGCACCGCTCTTTGCCTATTATTGACCGCGCTACATACGGGAGTGAGCAATGCGATGATGGCTCGAAAAAAAGGATTTGTTTCGGCGCTGGCCGGGCTGGCTATGCTGGCAACTGGTTCTGGCCATGCCTTTGCCCTTGACGGCGAGATCGCCATCGAGGGTATTGATCAGGAAACCCGCTGTGCCATTGGCTTTGGGAAAAAATGCGGCATTGACTATGCGGTCAAGCGGGGACTGCTGGCGACCGGAACCCGGCCGGTCTTCCCTGAGGGGCTGTTTTGCCGGACCATCGATGATACCTGGGCCATGGATTACAGCTTCAAGCGCAAACGAACCTCCTTTCATGGCGGAATCGATATGCCGGCACCCTATGCAACACCGATTATCGCCGTTGCCGATGGCGTTGTCGTCGGCAAGTTTCCGGCAACGAACGGACAGCGGGGGATCGAAATCGTGCTTCGTCATCGCCCGCAGGATACCGGATTGCCGTTCTGGATTTACACCCAATATGCCCATTTCCAGGAAATGCCGGATTTGCAGTTAGGTCAGTCCATTGAAAAGGGCCAGGCCCTGGGGCCAACGGGAAACAGTGGAACAGACAGCTTTACCGGTGCTCAGAATAAGCGCCGCCGGCCAGCCATCCATTTTGCTGTGACCTACGCACATCGGGGCGACTATGCGCGAACGGATCAGGCTGTTGTCCCTGCCGAGGGGAACTGGATGGACCCGGTCGCCCTTTATCGCCGGATGGCACCTTTTGACTCCCTGGCGGTGAAAGCTATGACCGCTGCCGAGAAGGAGATTCCGATCCCGGTAAAGGTGGATGACGGGAGCTTCAAGCCGGTGACGACAAAACTGGTGTGGCCCTATGAATGTTCGCATCGCCCTCTTGCCCAATCGCCGAGAAACAGCGATCAAAAGGAACGCAAATCATTGCATTCGAAAAAATCATCCGGCTCCGGAAAATGCCGGGATGGCAACGTGGATGCCTGCCGGGAAAAATGCGATGATGGAAATCAGCGGGCCTGTAAATCCCTGAAAACGCTCACTCAGTAAAGTCTGAATGCACAGCCGTTGATTTGAATAAGGCTTTGCGGCAGAGATTAAGCCGGAAATGAAGTGAGCCCGGCGGACGCAATTATCGGGCAACGGATTGATGAATCCGTTGATTTGTGTGAAGGTTCAGCCCTCTAGCGAATAAATTTGAGGCGGAAGTGAAAATGGCGTTCTTAAAAAAGTCCCTGTTACCGGTTCTGATAGGTCTGTTGTACGCGACCCTGTTGATGGGTTCCCCGGCATCAGCAGAGCCCAGTGATTCCGATAAACTGAATCTGAAGGCAAGCGTGATAAACCATATTGCGCAACAGACAGAGGAAGGCATTTACTATTTTGTCAGCGGTTCCAGTACCGATTTAATGAAACTGAAGTTCGTTGCCATGCATCCGGTTGTTTTTGAGCGCTCTGACGGAACCTTTGCATTGTGCGCAGATTTTGAAGATGCCGAGGGAGGGAAGGTTCTGGTTGACTATTATCTTCGCAAGCTAAATGGAAATTTTGTCATGTTGTCTTCAATTGAAGGCAAGCGATCTGTCTTAATGAATATTGCGGAGCGGTTTGGGTTGTAGCCCGGGAAAGACGTGCCTGCCGGGCCGGAGTTTTGCCACTAAAGAAAATTTGCCAACATATTTGCATACATGTATATGTATGCCATATAGAGTAAATTAACCCATTAGATGTGCATGCCGGATACTTTGCCTTAACTGGAGCTGGGTTTTGCAAGTCGACCAACCGCACAAATCAGAAAGCTTTGTAAAGCTATTCGTCCCTATATTCTGTCTCGTAACGGGTATTTTGATCGTCGGTTTTATATTCTCTGTCTATGTGTCCTCGGAATACGAGAAACATAACGATCAGATCCGGCTTATAAACAGTGTTGGTGATTTGACCTCGCTATTTGGCCGTAATCACAAAGAGTTTTTTTCGACAATCGAACAGACGGAAGACCTGATGGCGCTGGAGGGAGCGACCCGTTCAAAGGCTGTAGAGGCGATGAACCTGCTGTTTGTGAATCAACAGAAAATCGTTTTGGTGGTTACCTACGACGGCAAGACAGTCAATTATTTTAAAGGCTACGATAAACCGGATGTGGTCCGGCTGATTAGGTCACTGAAAAACGACGCACGGCAGGAAACTTCAGACAGGTTTCGCCAATTTGAAAGTTTCATGGGGGCCTATGTTTTCAGCACGACGCCCAGAGGCGAATTCCTGATTATTACATCTGCCAGTGCCGGTCAGTTCAAAGCCGATTTCGTATTCAATAAGTTATGGCCTTACCTGATTGGCGCGGTTTTCCTGTCATTTCTGATTTCCTGGACGACCTATCGGTTCATTGGCAACCGCTATAATGAAGTGCTCGATGCCCAGGCCCGGTTTGGTGATTTTGCCGCGGCATCGTCCGACTGGTTTTGGGAAATGGATAAGAATTTGAGATTCTCCTATTTTTCGGAACGGTTTACGCTGGTGACTGGCGTGCCTGAGGACAAATTGCTGGGGCAAACCCGCGAGGATAACGGCAACCCCGGGGCGAGCGCCGAAGACTGGCAAAAACACCTGTCCGATTTGCGGTCCCGTCGCATTTTCAGAAATTTCACGCATCCTCGGATCAAACCGGACGGTCAGCAGGTCTGGTTGTCAATCAGTGGTATGCCGTATTTTCGAGACGGCGAATTTGCCGGATATCGGGGTGTTGGTACCGATATTACAGACCGGGTTCAAACGGAAAAAATGCTTACCGAGGCAAAAGATGAGGCGGAGAAGGCCAACCGGATAAAGTCCGATTTTCTGGCTAACATGAGCCATGAGCTGAGAACCCCGTTAAACGCTGTAATCGGTTTTTCACAGATGATGATGGGCGAAATTTACGGCAAACTGGGGGCACCGAAATACCACGAATATGCCGGGGATATTTGCAATTCGGCGCGCCATCTGCTGGAACTGATCAATGACATCCTGGACATTTCCAAGATCGAATCCGGGGAATTTTACCTGAACGAGCAGGACATTGACGTGCAGCAAGTCATCGACGAAGCGGTCGGGCTGGTGCAGTCCCAGATTAAATCCAAGAAACAGAAGCTTGTCGTTAATATCGAACCGGACATGCCGCATTTGTACGCAGACCGGCGCATGGTCAAGCAGGTGTTGCTGAACGTCCTGTCCAATGCCAACAAGTTTACAGCTATTGGCGGTACCCTGTCCCTGGAAGCCAGACATTCCGGCGATCAGGGAATACGGTTTCGCATGAATGACAATGGTATCGGAATCTCGATGGCGGATCTGCCACGGGTCCTTGAACCCTTTAATCAGGTAAAAACCTCAGCCAGTGTTGCCCAGGAAGGGACCGGACTTGGATTGTCTCTGGTCAAAATGCTGATGGAGCTCCATAACGGAAAAATGTCAATTGAAAGTGAGCTGGACAAGGGAACGACGGTGCAACTGGTGTTTCCCAAACAGCGATCAGTACCTGCAGTCTGGTTAACCGAGCGGGCAAATGCAGGTGCGGCAGACAAGGTGAATACACCGGAAAGGTAACGAGGGAGAGATGTCTAAATGGTAGCTGAAGCCAAGCAGGTCGGTCCAAACCGATACCGGGAATCCTATGGACGGTATCTGGAGGACTTCAAAGTCGGTGATGTTTACGAGCATCGCCCCGGCCGGACGATTTCGGAGGCTGATAACACCTGGTTCACACTGCTGACCATGAACCAGCATCCCCTGCATTTCGACAAGGCCTATGCGGCGAAAAGCGAGTTCGGCAAACCGCTGGTCAACAGCTGCCTGACGCTGTCGATTGTTGCCGGCATGAGCGTCTCGGATGTCAGCCAGAAAACCATCGCCAATCTGGGATGGGATGACGTTAAAATGCCGGCTCCGGTTTTCAATGGCGATACGCTCTATGCCCAAAGCGAAGTGCTGAGCATCCGCGAGAGCAAGTCGCGCCCGACCCAGGGCATTGTCCGGATCAGGAGTATTGGCAAAAACCAGGATGGTGTGGTGGTAATTTCCTTCGAGCGGACCATGCTGATTCCGAAACGCGGCCACGCCGTTGATGATCTGGCTGATTATTAGACTCTTGGTTGATGATGCCAGCGCTGTGGATTTCCGGTTTTGGTGATGTAATTACCTCAATCGCCTTGTTGACGGGGCGGGTGGGATGAATGATGCTCTCAACTCGTTATCCTTCAAAACCCCACATCGGGCGACTGCCAATGAGTGCTACCACCTACCCCGGCAATATCACCAGCAGCGAGGAAGAAACGCTGCTGCTGAACGCCGTTGACCAGTTCCTGGAACGCGATGTCGTTCCCTATGTGCGGGACTTTGAAGAAACCGACACCTACCCCCGCGAGATGGTCGACAAGATGGCGGACATGGGATTGTTTGGGGCAACAATACCGGCCGAATATGGCGGCCTGGGCCTGTCGGCCAGCGTCTATGCCAAGATCGTCGAGCGCATGGCGGCGGTCTGGATATCGGTGCCGGGGTTTTATAATTCACATCTGATGATGGCGGCGGCTGTCGAGAAATTCGGCTCCGAGGCCATGAAGCAAGAGTTTCTGCCGAAATTTGCCAGTGGTGAACTGCGCGGCGGGGTGGCTCTGACCGAACCCGACTGCGGTACGGATTTGCAGGCCGTACGTACCCGCGCCGTGCGCGATGGTGATGACTATGTGATCAACGGTGCGAAAATGTGGATCACCAATTCCATCGAAGGGGATCTGTTGGCGGTACTGGTCAAAACTGACCCCGACACCGATCCACCGCACAAGGGCATGAGCCTGATACTGGTCGACAAGGCCCAGGGTTATGAGGGCCGCAAGCTCAAGAAACTGGGATATCGGGGGATTGATACGGCGGAACTTTCCTTTCAGGACGTGCGGGTTCCGCAAAGCCGCCTGATTGGCCCGGACGAGGGCCGGGGGCTGCAACAGATCCTGTCCGGGCTCGAGCTGGGCCGGATCAATGTGGCGGCCCGTGGCGTCGGCCTGGCCCGCGCCGCCATGGAGGAAAGCCTGGCCTATGCCCAGGTGCGCCGAACCTTTGGCAAACCGATTTGTGAGCACCAGTCGATCCAGATCAAGCTGGCGGAAATGGCGACCCGGGTCGAGGCGGCAAAACTGCTGGTCGATAAGGCAGCCCATGCCTATGACAGCGGCCAGCGCTGCGATATGGAAGCCGGCATGGCGAAACTGTTTGCCACCGAAGCGGCCATGAAAAATGCCGAGGAAGCGGTTCGCATTCACGGTGCCTACGGCTATTCCAAAGAGTTTAATATCGAGCGCTATTATCGCGATGCCCCGTTGCTGGCCATCGGCGAGGGCACCAACGAATTGCAACGCATTATCATTGCCCGACAATTGGTCGCGCGGAACCCGGTTTAGGCAGGTCCATGACACTTCCCCTTGATGGCGTCCGCGTACTGGCGGTCGAACAATATGGAGCCGGTCCCTTTGGCACGCTGTTTCTGGCCGACCAGGGGGCCGAGGTGATCAAGATCGAGAACCCCAATACCGGCGGTGACTTTGCCCGCGACGTCGGCCCGTACTTCTTTACGCCCGACGATTCCGAGTTTTTTCATGCCTATAACCGCAACAAGAAAAGCCTGAGCCTTGATCTGAGCCAGGCCGAGGGTATGGCGGTGTTCCATGATCTGGTGGCAACCGCCGATGCGGTTGCATCGAACCTGCGTGGCGACGTGCCGGCGAAACTGGGGTTAACCTATGAGGTTTTGGGAAAATTGAACCCGAAAATCGTCTGTGCCCATTTGTCGGCCTATGGCCGCAGCGGACCGCGGGCCAGCTGGCCGGGGTTCGATTATCTGATGCAGGCGGAAGCCGGATATTTTTCACTGACCGGCGAGCCGGGCAGCCCACCCACCCGCATGGGGCTGTCGGTGGTCGACCAGATGACCGGGCTGGCCCTGGCCTATGCGGTGCTGGCCGGGGTAACCGGGGCCCGGGCAACCGGCGTCGGCCGCGACATGGATGTCAGCCTGTTCGATATCGCCATGTCCAATCTGGCCTATCCGGCGATCTGGTACCTGAACGAGGGACACGAGCAGGAACGCGCCGAACGTTCGGCCCATCCGGTGCTGACACCGTGTCAGTTGTATACCTCCGCCGACGGCTGGATCTATCTGATGTGCAACAAGGAAAAATTCTGGCCGGTGCTGTGTGAGGTACTGGGACGCGCCGACTGGGCCGCCGATGAACGCTTTAAAAGCTTCAAGGACCGCTTTGCCCAACGGGCGCTTATCCAGCAGATGCTTGATGCTGAACTGGCCCGCAAATCGACCGCGGAGTGGATGGAGATCTTTGCCGGCAAGGTCCCGGCATCGCCCCTGAATTCCCTGTCGGAAGCCCTCGATAACCCGTTTGTTGTCGAAGGCACACGCCTTCAGGAGATCGAACTGCCGGGCCACGGCAGCTATCGGATGCTGAATTCGCCGGTCATCAGTGGTGGCGCGGAAACGCCGGCCAGGCCGGCACCGAAACTGGGTGCAGATACCGATGACCTGTTGGCGGAATTGGGATATGATGCGGATCGCATCGGCAAATTGCGCAAGATGAAAACCGTATAGGGAGATAGAAATCATGGATATCCGGCAGCGTCGTGACCAGGAAGTCAGTAAAACCGTCGATAAGGTCCGCCAGATTGAACAGGCCCAAGGCGTTAATCGCGAGGCCCTGGCCGAAATCAAGGGCTGTCTGATTGAACTGGCGACACAGGATGGCCTGTTTCCGCTCGAGGACTTTCCCCTCGATCCGCAAACCGACGGCAATGGGGTGATTTACCGTCTGTCGGAGGATGCGGACCATCGGTTTGCCCTCTATGCCTCGGTGGGCATGCCGGGCAAAGGGGTGCGGCCGCATAATCACACCACCTGGGCGGTGATTGTCGGCATCGCCGGCGATGAGCTCAACCGTTTCTACGAACGCACAGATGACGGCTCAGTTCCCGGCCAGGGCAAGCTCCGCCAGTTTGGTGAAGAGGCCGTGAAATACGGCACCGGTGTGGCGTTTCTGCCCGACGATATCCATTCCATTCATGTGGAAGGGGACGAAAAAACCGTGCATCTGCATATGTATGGCCTGGCCCTCGAGCAATTGCACGAGCGGGTCATGTACGACCAGGATATGGGAACCTACAAGGTCTTCCCGGCCAGCCAGAACATCAGGGCGCTTTAGGTGCCGGTCGCATCCCTGTCTGCGGCCACGCTGCGCGAGCTGATCACCGGCCGCGAAGAACTGGCGCTCATTGATCTGCGTGAAGGCGGCGTTTTTGCCAAAAGTCATTTGCTGTTCGCCATCAATTGCCCGCTCAGCCGGCTGGAACTGTTGATTGAAGATCTGGTGCCGCGCAGGGACGGGCGTATGGTGCTTTGCGCCTGCGCCGGTGACGGCCGCCACTGCGCGATTGGGGACGAGCGCCTGCAGAG
>JABMNT010000056.1 GCA_013203595.1 Rhodospirillales bacterium | reverse complement strand
TCGGTGCCCCTGAAGACGACCAAGTCTGGGGCTTAAAAGGGAATTCGGAAGGATTGACCCAATCGGGAATCCAGACCGGAGCTGTCCCCGCAACTGTGAACGGTGAGTTGATATTCATGCGTGCCACTGGGAAACCGGGAAGGCCAATATCGACGACGAACCGTGAGCCAGGAGACCTGCCGGCAGATGTCGCTGTTTGCACCCCTTGTGCAGATACCAGTTACAGTGAATTTGGTCAGCCCTGACCACAACGGAGGATTATAATGAACAATAAGACAATCGCTTTCAACCAACAGACCCAGGCCCTCGATTCCAGCCGTATCGCACCGGCCATAGCCGCCTTGATGGTTGGCGCCTTTCTGGTATTGGGTGTCGGTTTCGCCCATTCCAATACCGTCCATAATGCGGCCCATGATGCGCGTCACGCCTTCGCGTTTCCCTGCCACTAAAACATGCTTAAAAACATATTTATCGTTGCGCTGCTGGCAGGATTTGTCAGCGGCGTCGGGATTTCGCTTGTCCAGGAGGTAACGACCACACCGTTGATCCTGCAGGCGGAAACCCACGAACAGGCGGAAGCCCCAAAAGCCAGTCTGCACCTCGCCGGATTTGTCCAGGTCCATGGAACAGAGGCCGATGGCCATGACCAATCCACAGCCGGCGAATGGGGGCCCGCCAACGGGCTTGAACGGTTCGCCTATACAACATTGGCAAATATTGTCGTCGGTGTCGGATTCGCCCTGCTGCTGGTTGCCAGTTACGTCATCTACGGCGGCCAGATGAGCGGTCGGCTTGGCGTCATCTGGGGCATGGCCGGTTATGCCATTTTCGTGTTGTTACCCAGCCTGGGATTGTCGCCGGAAGCCCCCGGCTCGCTGGCCGCAGAATTGACGGCGCGCCAGGGCTGGTGGCTGGCTGCCGCAGGTGCAACGGCGCTCGGGCTGTGGCTCATGGTTTTCTGTGACGGCTGGCTGTTGCGGATTGCCGGCATCATCGTACTTGCGGCTCCCCATATCCTGGGTGCGCCGCATCCTGTGGAAATGGGCGGCCCGGTCCCCGCCGAACTGGCGGCCCGGTTCGCTGCCGCATCGATCGTAACCGCGGCCATTTTCTGGGCCATGCTCGGCTGGCTCAGTGGCACCTTGTACCAGCGGACGGCCGCTGAAACCTGACATCTTACGGGGCTAGCTCATGGCGTTAACCAAGTCTCAGGCCATCACCCATTCGTGCCAATTGCTGCGCGCGGGCCGGTCTGCGGCCCTGTCGACGGCGCTCGCGACCCATGACGGCTGGCCTTATGGGTCGTTCATTACCTATGCCACAGACCAGACCGGGGCTCCGGTTTTCCTGTTTTCCGATTTGTCGGACCACGCCCGCAACCTGCAGGCGGATAACCGGGCATCGATGCTGGTCGAGCATACCGCGCAACGCAAGAATCCACAGACAGGGCCGCGCGTGACTCTGGTTGGAAAAATCAGGAAGACCAGCGATCCGGCCCTTGCCGGGCGGTTTTTTTCCCGCCATCCGCGGGCAAAAATGTATGCGGGCTTTCAGGACTTCAATTTTTACAGGATGACCATCGAGCGCGCCCATTATGTGGGTGGCTTCGCCAAGGCGGTGTGGTTTCGCGGTCGCGAGTTGCTGATCGGGCCCGAACCGGCATTGGCGTTCGCCGAAGCCGAAGCCGACATCATCGCGCATATGAACAGCGATCACAAAGATGCCGTCGATCTTTACGCCAACGGCCTGCTAAAACGCAGGGGATCCAACTGGCAGATGGTCGGCATCGACTGTGACGGCATCGATCTGGCCAAGGACGGGCGTTTGGCCCGCCTGCCCTTCGCGCAGCGACTGAGCTCTGTCGAAGAGGTCCGCAAGACCCTGGTCCTGCTCGCCAAAGAAGCGCGCAATTTGAACAAATAGTGACCTAAGAAAAACCATTTCCTTACCAATGTTTACCTATTGCGATCACAAAATTGAGTTCTTACCTAAGCACCCGCATTTCTGTTTGATGGCCCGAAAAAGCCATGCCTAAGCTAACCGCTCAGTAGAATATGTATATCCGCTGGTCGTTCAGCGGACACGGGAGAGGGAGAGTATTTTGGAACATTCAGGACAACATCTGCGTACAGGGGAACTGCAAGCACTCGGGATAACTGGTGGTGCAACCGCTTATTGGAATCTGGGCACAGCCGAATTGATCGAGCATGCCTGTCGACGGGGCGAAGGCCAGTTAACGGCGGCAGGGGCCTTTATCGCCCTGACCGGCGAACATTCGGGGCGTTCACCGAACGACCGGTTTATTGTCAAGGAACCGACCAGCGAAAATGACATCTGGTGGAGTGCCACCAACAAGCCGATTTCAACCGCACAGTTTGATGGCCTGCACCGCAAAATCCTGGATCATCTGAGCAAGGCCGAGGTTTTTATCCAGGATTGTTACTGCGGGGCCGAGCCGGCAAACCGGCTGGCGGTGCGTGTCGTCACCGAAAACGCCTGGCACAACCTGTTTGCCCGCAACATGTTCATCCAGCCCCCGGATCAGGCCCTGGCTGATTTCAAACCCGGGTTTACCGTCTTGCAGGCGCCCAGCCTGGTCGCCGATCCGGGCCTTGACGGGACCACGTCGGGGACCTTTATTGTCGTCAATCTGGCAAAAAAGATGATCATTATCGGTGGCTCGGCCTATGCCGGCGAGATCAAGAAATCAATTTTTTCGGTAATGAATTATCTGGTTCCGGAACGCGGCGTGTTACCCATGCACTGTTCCGCCAATGTCGGCGCTGACGGCACCTCCGCCATTTTCTTCGGCCTTTCCGGGACCGGGAAAACCACCCTGTCCGCCGACAGTTCGCGGACCCTGATCGGCGACGATGAACACGGCTGGGGCGACAACGGGGTGTTCAACTTCGAAGGTGGCTGCTATGCCAAAACCATTAACCTGACCCATGAGGCGGAACCCGAAATCTATGATCTGTGCCACACCTTTGGCTCCATCATCGAGAACGTCAAAATGGACCCACACAGCCGGGAGCTTGATTTCTTCGATAAATCACTGACCGAAAATGGCCGCGTCTCCTATGGCATCGACAAGGTTCCCAACGCCTCGGCAACCGGCATGGCCGGACATCCGAGCCATATCATCATGCTGACCTGTGATGCCTTTGGTGTGCTGCCGCCGATCAGCCAGCTGACACCGGATCAGGCCATGTACCATTTCATGAGCGGTTACACGGCCAAGGTTGCCGGTACCGAACGCGGACTGAAGGAACCGACGGCGACCTTCTCGACCTGTTTCGGCGCCCCCTTCATGCCGCGCCACCCGAGCGTTTATGCGGAACTTCTCGGCACCAAGATGGCGCAGCAGAATGCCAAATGCTGGCTCGTCAATACCGGCTGGTCCGGCGGCGCCTATGGAACCGGCGCACGGATGAAAATCGCCCATACCCGGGCCATGATCAACGCCGCCCTCGACGGGCGGCTGACGGGCGGAACCTTCACCGCTGATCCGTTCTTTGGTGTTCTGGTTCCCGACAGTTGCCCGGATGTACCGACAGAGGTGCTCACCCCGAAAAACACCTGGGCCGACAAACAGGCCTACGACAAACAGGCGCGCCATCTGACGACCCTGTTTGAAGACAACTTCAAGCAGTTCGAAGCCACCGCAACCCGCCGTGTCAAGGATGCGGCGATCCGGGCCGCCGCCTGAACACAGTCCCTCGCCTGAACAGGGCCGATACGCCACACCAGGCTGTATCGGCCCGTTTGCTAGCTGCCAACGGCTTGGTCGGGTGATTTCCCGCAATGCGGACAAATAGATGGCGCCTTGTGAAGGCGATGGTGAGCGGTATTTAATATTGCCGCCGCTTCGCGATCACTCAAGCCCAGGCGCTCGCGCATTTCATGCAGGCGCGCATGATCGTCCTCGTTGATTTTGCCGTCGGCCAATATGGATTCGATGAGCTCGCCATATTGCCGCTTGCGCTGATGCAGAGCCTGATTGAAACCGGATGCGATAATCCCGGTCGGCAGGGCGACCATGCCGACACTGATGATGCCGATGGCGGCGCCGAAGATTTTGCCGACCGTGGTAATCGGGACCACATCGCCATAGCCGATACTGGTCATCGTGATGACCGCCCACCAGAGCGCATCAGGTATCGAGCCAAAGACGTTGGGCTGCACATGAAACTCGGCCAGATAAACAAGACTTGCCGACAGAATCACCATCATCATCAGGATGAACAGCGCCGCCCCGATGTTCGCCGCCTCGTCCTTCAGGACATCGGTCAGCAGCCTGAGCGCCGAGGAATACCGGGTCAGGCGGAAAACCCGGAGCAGCCGTAATACCCGCAGGAAGCGCAAATCGACACCGCCCAGCAGGGCCAGAAAAAACGGCAGCAGGACAACCAGATCGATCACCGCCATCAGCGTTATCATGTAACGCAGCCGGCCCCAGACCGGGTGATGGAATTTCAGGCCCGGCCGTTCGACGCAAACCCAGATCCGGGCCACATATTCGACGACGAAGATGGAAACCGAAAAAAGCTCGAACCGTTGAAACAACGGCCCGTAGGACGCCGCCAGCACGGATACGGATTCCAGCATGACGGCCATCACATTGAGGGAAATAAGCAGCACCAGAAAACCATCGCAGAACCGGCTTTGCGGATCGTTTTCCCTGGCAGCTTCCAGAATTTCATAGGCGCGGCGGCGTATCGGTATCATGGGCCACAGATTAACGGCAACTTGCGACAAGCGCAAAACCTACCTGCGTGAAAATCAGGGGCTCCCCGGACGCCGGATCTCGGTTGCCGCCGGATCTCGGGCCGGCGGCTCATCGATCCGCCTGAAGGTGACAATGCCTTCCTGCTGGCCGTAGGACTCCGGCAACGGACGGAACACCCGCCAGGGAATTTCCGGCCGGCTTTTATCGCGCCAATGGATCGCCAGCGCCGCCTGCGCCGTATAGGCGCAGCCATCAATGGTCACCCGCGCGGCCAGCGCCGCCGGTTGGTCCGGCCCTGCGGGATAGCCGCCGATCACCGCAAACGCGGCACAACCGGTTCCGGCAATGATGCAGGCGGGCAGCTTATCAGCTGCGGTGATGGTTGCCAGGGAGCGCCGGTCCAGCTGGTTGCAGTAGGTCAGCGCCGGCACATAAAACTGCGCTGCGGCGGCCATATGCCAGGGCCGCACCACCACCGATGATCCGGCGTCGAGCCGGCCAAGTGCACGGATATAGCCTTCCGTTCCCGTGGTCCGGTCCTGCCAGCGCTCGGCTGCCAGGTCACACAGGGTACAGCGCAGGTCGCGGTTGAATTTCAGGGTCAGCGGACTGAGATGCAGGGCGTTGGTGGACACCACCAGTACCGCAAGGGCCACCGACAGCGGCCTGGAGACCGCCCAGACGGTGCGCAGGGCGATCGCCGTAATCAGGGCAATTATGCCAAAAAGCGGTACCAGATAGCGCATATCGGCGACCCGGGTTTTTGCCACCGGCTGCTGGGTCATCAGCGCGATAACCAGTATATAGACAAGCACAGACAGCAGCAGGGCGATGGCCACCAGACACTCCCTGCGCATGGCCTGGGCGCTGCGGGCGAGCCAGGCCAGGCCGAGCAGCGGCACCAGCACAACCGGCATGAACTCGAAAGCACTGAGGCCCTTGATATGCCAGCCCAGCAGGGTCAGATAATTGGCCAGCGGCTCCGCCAGCGGTTCTCTGGCCGCCAGCTTCGCACTCACTGCGCTGTCACCCAACAGGCTGGCCACCAGCCCCAGACTGCACAGACACAACAACCCGTAAAAAACCAGATGCGGGCGGGTCCTGAACTTATCGATGAGCAGCAGCGGCGCCAGCGCCGCGACAAATGCCGGCGCCATGTAGTAATTGGCATAAAACAGCCCGGCCGAGGCCGCGACACCGAGCGCAATCTTACCGGCCAAAAACTGCCGGGAAGACCGCCCGGGCACCGCCAGGCGGCCCCACAGGGCCAAAATCAGGGTTGCAAAAAACAGACTGGCGGCAAAATAGCGGGCTTGCGGAATAAACAGCAGACAGGCCGCAGACAGCGCCATCAGCAGAGCCGGATAGGCGGCGGCCCGGCGATCCGCCAGGTAGCCCCTGGCGCCCCAGCCCAGCAGGCCGATGGCGAAAGCCCCCAGGACCACAAACGGCACGCGCGCGCCGAGCTCGGTTTCGCCAAAAACCAGCATTCCGGCTGCCGCCAGACCATACTGCAGCGGCGGAATCAGGATATTGCGGAGATTTTCATCCAGTTCGTAACCGCCCAGATAACTGACCACATTACGGCCGTCCCAGGCGGTCAGCTGCCCCTGATGGATCAGGTTGCGAGCAAACAGGGCGGTGTTGGCCTCGTCGTCCCAGAACGCGTTGTTGGTAATTCCGAGCAGGGACGCCAGAACCACAAAAACAACGCCGAGCAAAATCTGGATGGATGGGTTGCCGAGACGGCGCCTGGCCCGGTCAAGGAACGCCCGCATCGCTTTTGCCCCCTGCCCCGGTTTGTCAGAGCGCCCAGATTAGCGATTCGTGGCCGCGAGAGCAAAACCTGCCGCTCAGGGTTTAACAAAAAAATTCCCTAAATGGTTTCGCCGGTGGTTAAAATCGCCTATGTGTGGCGGGGTCACAGAACGGGGATACAATGGCTGAATTATCTGACTTTTGGTTGCTGGTAAAGGATGTCTGGCAAAATGGCGTGCTTGGCGTCGACGTCGGCCGCGCGTTCTCGGCGGCAGGAATCCTGCTTGTCTTTATTGTAATCCGGAAATTGTTTACCCGCTTTGTCCTGGCGCGCCTGAACGCCATGGTCGCCAAAACCCCCACATCCATGGACGATAACGCCATCCTAACCCTCGAGAATCCGATCCGCTTCATCCCCCTGGTGCTGGGTCTGTTTTTTGCCATCCAGCATCTGGATCTTGACGGTGTTTACGCCGACATCGCGGATAACCTGGTTCGCTCGCTGATCGCCTTTACCATTTTCTGGGGGTTTCACGCGGTCATCGGCCCGCTCAGTGGCTTTCTCAACCGCCTTGAAAAGCATTTCACCAGCGAACTGGTCGAATGGCTGATCAAGGCCCTGCGTATAACCGTGGTGCTGATTGGCGCAGCCACCATCCTGCAGATCTGGGGCATTCAGGTGGCCCCGATTATCGCCGGGGCCGGACTGCTGGGCGTTGCCGTGGCTCTGGGCGCCCAGGACCTGTTCAAGAACCTGATCGCCGGGCTGCTGATCATTGGTGAAAAACGCTTTCATAACGGCGACTGGATCCGGGTCGAGGGGGTGGTCGAGGGTACTGTCGAGACGATCGGCTTTCGCTCAACCGTGATCCGGCGTTTCGACAAAGCGCCGGTCATGGTCCCCAATACCAATTTATCAGACACCGCCGTCACCAATTTCACGGCCATGACCCATCGCCGGATCTTCTGGAAAATCGGCGTCACCTACTCAACCAGCATCGAGCAACTGCGCGAAATCCGCGACCAGATCGAGCATTATATTCTGAACACGTCGGACTTTGCCTCGCCCAAGGACGTCAGCACCTTTGTCCGTATTGACAGCTTCAATGCCTCGTCCATCGACATCATGCTCTACTGTTTCACCCTGACCACGAACTGGGGCGAGTGGCTTGAGGTCAAGGAGGAGCTGGCGCTCAAGGTCAAACGGATTGTCGAACAGGCCGGCACCTCATTCGCCTTCCCGTCGCAGTCGGTTTATGTCGAGAGCATCCCTTCCGAACGGCCCGAGATCTTTGTCCCGCCATCGGAAACGCCGTCGGAAACGCCATCCGAGAAGCCGTCGGCGACGTCGACAGAGAATAAGGCCGACTGAATCCGAGCTGTTCGCAAGTCGTGCTTGGTGAAGGCGCGGCTCAGGCCGGTTTTTTCATGGCCGACCAGGCCAGCATGCCCCAGCCGGTGATGAACAGCATGCCGCCAATGGGGCCGGCGGCACCGATAGGTTCCGCTTTGAGCAGACAATAGCCATAAAGCGAGCCGGAAAACAGACCGATGCCGCCGAGGAACGACCAGCCGGCACGCACCGCCCAATAGGCGGCCCGCTCGGTGCGGTTGGCAGCCAGCCAGGCGACCGCAAACAGGGCCAGGGTATGAAACATATGGTACTGCACAGCTGTTGCAAAAACCTCACGCAGGACCGGATCGGCGCTCAGTTTATGATATCCGTAGCCGCCGATGGCGACGGCAGCGGCCCCGTTGATGGCGGCAATGGCGATCCAGATACGTGACGACTGGAAGTTCATTTCTTCAGATCCTTCATCATTCCCATATGGCTGTGCACGGAGTTCTCGAAATCCGATGCGGGCTTGCCGTCCGGACCGCTGATGGCGTCCAGATAGGAGGCCACATCCTTTTTGATGATGCCCATGGTATTGCCCTTATCATAGCCTTCCAGAGCCCAGTCGATGGCTGCGAAGTTTTGCGCGTACCAGTTGTCGCCGGAACTGCTGGCGATGACTTTCAGGATGGTGTCGCGCTCAACCCCCAGCGCCTCTGTCGCTTCCAGGGCATGGCGCACGGCGACGATGTTCGATGCGGCGACAAAGTTATTGACCACCTTGCAGGTCAGGCCGGCCCCGGTGGGCCCCAGATAGTGGATCTCCCGGCCCATCGCCTGCAGGGCCGGCGTCAGTTCCGCGACCTTGTCTTGCGGGCCGCCGACCATGAACGTCAGGGTGCCGTCTTCGGCGCGAAAGCCGGTGCCCGACATGGGCGCGTCCATGAGCAGCACATCGGCGGGCAGGCGGTGCTGGATGGTTGCCAGGAACCGCGGCGACAGGGTTGAGCTGATGACCAGGGTTTGCGGCGGGTTCGGGCAGGCATACAGGGCCTGCACATCAAACAGCAGGTCTTCGGTCTGCCGGTTGTCGCGGACGATGGAAAACAGGATATCGACGCGCGCGGCAAAGGCCGCCGGATCGGCGATCATGCGGTCCTCGAAATCGCCAAATTCGGAGGCCGGGCGCACATCAAAACCCCATACGTCGAAACCGTGCCGGCGCAGCTGCCGGCTCATGGGCAGCCCCATGTTGCCGCAGCCGGCGATGCCGTAAACCTTGCCTCCGTTCATGATTTCGCCCCGGCCGCGGCGCTGACCAGACCGGTGAACAGGTTGAAGTTGGGGTCGCCGTCGCGGGCAAAAAATTCCGGGTGCCACTGCACACCGATACAAAATCCCTTGTCCGCCACCTCAACACCCTCGACCACGCCGTCCTCGGCCCGGGCGTTGATGACCAGACCGGCCGGCTGGTTACTGAGCGCTTCCTTGTGGGCGGTATTGACGCGCAGGGCCGTGGTTCCCAGAATTTCCTGCAGGCGCGAGCCCTGCGAGACGGTAAGGCCATGCGCCGGCTGCTCGGCCGGGCGCTCGTTCAGGTGATCGATGGGGGTGTCGATGGCCGTATGCAGATCGCGGTAAAAGGTGCCGCCATAAAGACCGGCCAGAACCTGCATGCCGGCACAAACCCCAAGCACCGGCCGGTCGCGCGCGATAACCCGGGCCATCAGCTGTTCCTCGAAGGCGAAACGCGGGTGAACGGGCTCGTCCGAACCGGCGGTCTCGCCATAAAGCCGGGCCGGGAACGGATAGAAGCCGCCCGGGAACAGAAAACCGTCGCAAAGGGCCAGATAGGCGTCAATGGCGCCATCCACATAGGGGATGGCGACGGGGGTGCCGCCGGCCAGCCACAGGGCATCAAAATAGCCGGTGCGCAGGGCGTAATGGGGGCGCTGCGAAAACGAACCCGCCGCCTGGTAATCCAGTAAAACGCCGATAACCGGCCGTCCGCTCATTGCTGCCTCATCCCTGCATTCAGTTGTCCCTTCTATATGCCGACTGCGGGGCGCCTTGTCTATGCCTGCAAAAACGATCCGCCAGGGCCGGTCATGGCGATAAAACGACCGGTGATGACAAATCAACGTTTGGCGAACCCTGCAGACTTGCTATAAACAGCATAATCTTGAGGAGACCTGAGCGTGCCGTTGTTTCATCTGGCTATCCTTGCCCTGGTGCAGGGGATTACCGAGTTTTTACCCATCAGTTCGTCCGGCCATCTGGTTCTGGTCCCCGTATTTCTGGAGATTCCCGATCAGGGTCTGGTGCTTGACGTGGCGGTTCATGTGGGCACCCTGGGCGCGGTGGTGCTGTATCTGTGGCGCGACCTCTGGAACATAGTCGCCGGCCTTGGCCGCAACCTGCGCGGACGCAGCGACCCCAGCGCCAGAATGGCCGGCTATCTGATTGCCGCCACGGTGCCGGTGATCGCCGCCGGCTACGCGCTTAACCACTATTATCCCGAGGGCATTCGCAGCGTGCTGGTGATCGGCTGGGCCACCCTCGGCTTCGGCGTGGTACTGATGATCAGCGATCAGATCGGCATGACGCTGCGCCGGATCGAGCATCTGCACATGGGCGATGCCCTGTTCATCGGCTGTGCCCAGGTGCTGGCCCTGATTCCCGGCACCTCGCGCTCCGGCATCTGCATGACGGCGGCCCGTTTTCTCGGCATGGAACGCTCCGATGCGGCGCGGTTCTCCATGCTGCTGTCGATTCCGGTGATCCTCGGCGCCGGCGGCCTGAAAGGCTACGAGCTGTGGCAACAGGGCAATGTGGCGCTGTCCGCCGATGCCCTGGTTGCCGCCGGCATGGCTTTTGTCGCGGCCCTGATCACCATCGCCCTGCTGATGGCCTGGCTGCGCCGCGCCACCTTCACGCCCTTCGCCATCTACCGGGTGATCCTCGGCGCCGGCCTGATCGGCTTTTCCTACGGCTGGATCAACTGAGCGGTAAGTGGGCGTCAATTGCATTTTGCTGCGCATGAAGCCTCAAAAAAATTGATCGGATAACGATCTGAACCAGAAAAATATCAGCTTTTAAGAGGCTGCTGTCGCGTGAGTGATAGATTTTCGAGGCAAATCTCCGCCCCTTTTGCCAACCAGTCCAGACTCAATTCGCGAAAGACTTCCAATGCTTGAGAACAGGAAGAGCGCGCCAACTGCTCGTTTTCAGAAGACATCGGAAATGAAGGACTTCTGCTATACAGTTCACCGATCTGCAACTTTAAACGAGCCCGCATATATGTATGTGCTTCCGGGTCCAGCACATCAAGAATTTGCTCAAGTGCGCCCTGAGCAATTTTCATATATTCAGATTTTTTAGTCAGTTCCGCTAAAACACGATGCGAATTGGCGGTGCAAATTTGAGCATACATCCAATCCATGTAACCATTGGTCGCAACCGCATTCCACGATTGGTGGCATTTTTCCTGAGCGGCATAGCCTAAGGAGACATCCGCCATGAATTCGGACTGATTCGCCAGTGCCACCCCCCAATCAGAGTAATAGTCTGTGTCGATATCTTTCAACTCATCAAGAATTTTTGTCACCTTTTTATACACCTCTAAAGCCATTGTTTTATGGTTTGGTGAACCTGAGTGGCGATATTCCTCAGATAGGTGATCCCCCAAATTCATCCACATCGCCAGATTTATTTCTGGGTGGTTACCCTTTGAGGTAGCTTCTAATAAATTCAATTCCAGAAATACTTTCCGAAAATCAAAGGGCGACGAAACCGGCAATGGCTCCAGCAGTGAAACCCAGGTCACAGCCCACTTGAACAACTCAAAATTCTCATTATCACTTTCGGGTCTCGCTGTGACTCCTGTAGTTCCAATATCTTTTGCAAGTTCTTTCATCTTTTTTCTGTATTTTAGTTCACCAGATAAATTGAATAAAATTTCATTGAAATGGATATCTATCACCGCGTAGGACCTGCGTGTGGTCGCATTTTTTTTCAATGCGCGACCCAGACGTTGATAAAATTCATGCCCTAAAACAACCCCATCAAGACGTAAATATTGTTCCCCTAAACCAGCAAGAGCAACGGCCATTTCAATTCCTAAATTATTTAATTCATCCTGATCTTCGATGTTTTTATAATCTAAAAATTGTACCTCAACCTCGTTCCGGTTACTCACCGTGCCCTGCAAAGAAAAATGTGTTTTAGGGTCTGGCAGCGAATTCAGAAAAGCTCCCGTTTGATCAATGAGCCGTTCCTGTTCAGTCTTAGTTAAATAAGATTTTATTGAGACAAAAAGAAAAACACCCAATACCGCCAATGCAATAACGAAAAATCCAGATAGCCTGAATTATTCACGGCACGTCTTAAATTAAGCGGTGAGCGTAGACTAACCTGTTGAAATATAGTAGTTTTATGGTGTCTATCCCAAAACCATTTCACCAGGAAAACCTACGGCTCACCATGAATGACACTATCCCAT
>JABMNT010000055.1 GCA_013203595.1 Rhodospirillales bacterium | reverse complement strand
GCACTTAGCCCAGTTGGTAGAGCATTCGACTTTTAATCGAACGGTCACAGGTTCGAATCCTGTAGTGCCTACCATTTCAAGGAAAGACCCGGTTGGAAACAGCCGGGTCTTTTTTGTTCCCAGAACCGGCCAGAGCGGAAAGGCGCTATCGGCTGCCGCCCGTTCCCGTCAGGATCATACCACACACAGCGAGCCCGCTGCATGCGCCAAGTCCTTTCTCGGGGGATTGTCGGTCTGGCCAGGTGAAAACCAGGTGATGGAACTCCAGAGCCCTCACGAAGGCCTGACAAGTCTTTAGAAGAGGTACCTCAACCCCACCAGGAATTCCTGCGCCACACCTTTAATTTCTGCTAATTTCTGCGCGATCGCAATATTTCCGGCACCTGTGACCGCAGTTGCCACCATATCATCAATGCCGACGCGGCAACTAGACGTCCAGATCACCGATCAGCTGGGCATTTTCCTGAATGAAGCGGAACCGCAGTTCCGGCTTTTTGCCCATCAGGGCGTCAACCAGCTTGTTGGTTTCACGGGCTTCAATAATCTCGTCATCGTTATGGCCGGACGGCACGGTGACGCGGAGCAGGATGCGGTTGGCCGGGGCCATGGTGGTTTCCTTCAACTGCGCCGGCGGCATTTCGCCGAGGCCCTTGAACCGGCTGATATCGATCTTGCCGCGGCCCGTGAACTCGCTCTGCATCAGTTCATCCTTGTGCGCATCGTCACGGGCATAGAGGGTCTTGCCGCCCTGGCTGATCCGGTACAGCGGCGGCAGCGCCAGATAGAGATGCCCGGTGGTGATCAGTTCCGGCATTTCCATATAAAAAAAGGTCATCAGCAACGACGCGATATGGGCGCCGTCGACGTCGGCGTCAGTCATGATGATGACTTTTTCGTAGCGCAGGTCATCTTCCATGAACTGCTCGCCACTGCCGCAGCCGAGCGCTTCATGGAGATCGGAAATCTCCTGGTTGGCCCGCATCTTCTCGCGGGTTGCGCTGGCGACGTTGAGAATCTTGCCGCGCAGAGGCAGCACCGCCTGGGTTTTGCGGTCACGCGCCTGCTTGGCCGAACCACCGGCGGAATCGCCCTCGACCAGGAAGATTTCCGTGCCCGCTGCACTGGAGTTCGAGCAATCGGACAGTTTGCCGGGCAGGCGCAGGCGCTTGGTCGCCGATTGCCGCTTCATCTGTTTGTCCTGGCGTTTTTTCAACCGAATTTCGGCCCGCCAGATGCAGTGTTCAAGCAGTTCCTTGGCGGCATCAGGGGCCCCGGACAACCAGTGGTCAAAATGATCGCGG
The DNA here is from genome assembly GCA_013203595.1 of Rhodospirillales bacterium. Classification (GTDB taxonomy): domain Bacteria; phylum Pseudomonadota; class Alphaproteobacteria; order Rhodospirillales; family Casp-alpha2; genus JABMNT01. The sequence continues at coordinate 1,093 of JABMNT010000055.1, read as the reverse complement.
ATGGCATTTTCAACCAGTTTGTGGGCTTCCAGGGTCGACAGCTTGTCCTTGGTCTGGCCCTGGAACTGCGGATCGGTGATGAACACCGAGAGCATGATGCTGGCCCCCATGATGATGTCGTCGCCGGTCACTTTGGCCGCCTGTTTGTTGCCGACAAGCTCGCCATAGGCGCGAATCCCCTTGGCCAGGGCCGAGCGGAAGCCCTGTTCGTGGGTGCCGCCCAGCGGCGTCGGTACGGTATTGCAGTAGGAATTGAAGAACGGATCTTCATCGATCGGCCAGTGGATCGCCCATTCCGCCTTGCCGCCGCTGCCGTTGAGCTTGGATTCGCCGGCAAAGGGGATCGGGGTCACGGTTTTGCGGTCGCCCAGCGCCGAAATCAGATAATCCGACAGGCCTCCCGGAAAATGCAGGGTCGCGGTTTCCGGCGTATCATCGCCCGCCTTCAGCAGTTTCGGATCACATTTCCAGCGGATTTCAACGCCACGGAACAGATAGGCCTTGGAACGTGCCATTTTATACAGGGTTTGCGGCCTGAACTGGGCTTTTGCGCCGAAGATCTGACCATCGGGATGGAACAGGACCGTGGTCCCGCGCCGGTTCTGGGTGCCGCCGACTTCCTTGAGCGGGCCCAGGGGAGCGCCGCGGGAATAGGATTGCTGCCAGATCTTGCGGTCACGGGCCACTTCAACCTGAAACACATCGGACAGGGCGTTGACCACCGACATCCCGACCCCATGCAGACCGCCCGAGGTTTCGTAACTGTCGCCGGAAAACTTGCCGCCCGAATGCAGGGTCGTCAGAATCACTTCAAGGGCTGACTTGGTCTTGAATTTAGGGTGCGGGTCGGTGGGGATGTCGCGGCCGTTATCGGAGACCACGATGGACTGGTCATCGCGCAGCTCGATACTGATATGGCTGGCGTGACCGGCGACGGCTTCATCCATGGAGTTATCGACGATTTCTGCCGCCAGATGGTGCAGGGCGCGTTCGTCAGTACCGCCGATATACATGCCGGGGCGCCGGCGAACCGGCTCAAGCCCTTCCAGGACATCAATATCCTTGGCCGAATAGGATCCGGACTTCGCGGCTT
>JABMNT010000054.1 GCA_013203595.1 Rhodospirillales bacterium | reverse complement strand
TGCCTACGTTGTATCGCGCCGGGAGCGCAAGAAGGTCGAGATGCTGTTTGCACACCTCAAACGTATCCTGAAGCTTGATCGCCTCAGATTACGCGGTCCGACCGGTGCCCATGACGAATTTCTCCTCGCAGCCACCGCCCAAAACCTCAGAAAAATGGCTAAAGTGATCCCAATGGCGCAACCAGTGCCCGCAAGCTGATCGGGCAAAAAAAACCTTATGCGAAAATAGTTCGGAAAATAGAACAAGCCGTCGTTACTGTGGAGTTTTTCAACAGAATCGGCCAGAAGGGGACACTTAGGCACGACATCAAATATCTACTATTATTGTCACGAAGGTACGATTACTCAGGTTTGTTGCCAGCCGGCGCCAGACTTAACCTGACCCGATTTTAGATTGTTAGGCGCCTAATTCTAGAATGGTAATTTTGAAAAAAGATAACTTAGAAAATCGAAATACATTGCACTATAAATGACCACAATTAGCAGGGCTGCAATAACCTTTCCTTTAAGCAAAGCTGCACTAGGGATTGGGGCGTGAGATTGTCCTGATATTACATTTGCAGCCCTTTGTGTCGCCACGAAGGCTTCAACGAACAAAGGTATAATGACGAGTACAAAGACCAGAATTATTAATGCTAGAAGCACCAACATCTCGGCCAAATTAATTAAATCGATCTTGCTCATTCCCCAATAAATTGCCGGATCATCATTGCGGAAATCCGTTACAACCGGCGACTTATCAAAAGTTAAAGCAAAGAGCATAATCACGGCCAACAGGACGCCGCCAACCATGATCAGTCTGGCTGCGCCAATTCTTTGCAATAGATTTTGAGATGTTGGTGCAGGATTTAGGTTCGGTTGTCGGGCCTTTAGTTTTTGTAATGCTTGGTCAGCTGCTATTTGTGCTGCGGTCATTGCCAGATTAATTAGCTTGCGGGTGAACACAACGGCCGAAAGCGCTATAATCGATAGAGAGAGCAACTCAAGAAAATAAAAAAACTCAGACTGCCCCATTCCAAAAATGAGTTTGTCTATTGTTTCATCTGCCGCCTCTTTGGCCAGAAGTTGTAACGAAGTGTCAGAATACCGAAACCACAAAAGGTTCACCGCAATAATCAGACACAATGTTAGTCCTCTATACCAGAGTGAGCGGGGACTGATATTTGTCGCCTTACCTTCCAATAATGCCTTTAGATATCGAATTTGAGGCAACAGATAACCAAAACAAATCAACACAGAAAGTACGGCTAAACTTAAGTAGCTTGCTGACCACCAAAATTCTGTTTGGCTGAACGGGCCCACATACAAATTCACGTATACTTTCCTCGATCCTAATGCTTTGCTGAATATCCCTAGATGATCGGGTTACTTCAGTCAAATGCGCCCGTCCGCTGAACCATTTAGAGACGGTCTGGCAATATCACATTACGCCTAAGAATTTGCTTAACCCCAAGAATTAGAGACGAATTAAATTTTAATATCAGAATGATGAATAGGGCCGATTCGGGCCACCTCCCGCCGATCCGTACGCCAGAGAATTCCGTCCGGTTTCGGTCTGACAAAGGATGCGTTCAGATCAGAAAAGGAGCGCAATTACTGACTTATTGATTAATAGTAATGCATGATATTTAATCGCTTTATACAACTAGAATTAAAATAACTGTAAGTCCAATCTATGCCCAACTATCGAAAAATAGCCACAGCAGTACTTTTACAATTTGCGATTGCTTCATGTGCTGCGGTTGATAACAAGAAAGCCGTAAAATCCATTAATATCAGTGCGCCAACACGCAATTCTTTTACACCTTTATCTGAGATAACCGACACAGTTCATATTAGTTGGGCAACCACTATTGGGCTTATGAGGTGGTTCCGCCATGACCGGCCCATCGGAATATACGCGACACTCGATGGTAATGAATACTTATCTACCTTCTGTACCGGCTTGAATGACTGTAATGAAAATCGAATCGAATCTATCCAACAGTGTCAAAATATGTTTAGGAGAAAGTGTTACGAATTAGGCCGGTTTGGAAAATTGTCTAAGAAAAATGTTGTTGCACCCGTTGCAGAGCCTGAGACCATTCTAATGGGGTTTTCTTGGCCGGATGATGAGAATGAGTATTTGATAACCGAAGGCAAGTATTTCACAAGAGCGCCTTCTGGCAATTTAATTACCCCTTGGGTGTTCAAAGGCCGTGGTTGCTCTCTGGAAATCGATAATGAAATGACTACCTTTCATGCTCAATGCGGGGGAGGTGATAATTTTTCAGGTAGTTTTGTAAAACATGCCGAAAATTATTATACTGGGTCCGGCCGGTCGGAAAATGGTTTGGCATTAGTGCTTGATATGACTGGTCCAAACTTTCTTAAAACCCGGAATGTACAATTTGCTAAGGGTCCCATTCGCCGACGTAGGACAAACCCCGACCCTGAAAACGATGATGAAATTCGAAAGTTGTCAGATATAGAGCTCTGCGGCTATTCTCTAGATAGTACGAGCGGAACCGCAAAATGGGGCACCCAGGACTATTTATCTCATTATGTTAGCGAAGCTAAAAGGCGAGGCCTAAGGGCGTCTGATTGCCCGAAATAGTGAACAACCCTTAATTTTCCGGACGCCCTACTTCTTCGGGTTTTAAAAGTGGTTTTATGGCTGGGCGCAGACGGTTAATTGATAAAGCAATAGGCCGTAGTTCGCCAATCGGCAGTGTCTCCCTTGGGTCAATCAGTGCCGAAATGAGTAGCAGGAAAAGACGTCTCCTGTCGGCACAACAGCAGCCAATATCTGTCAAATTTCCATATCTGATCCGCGTATTTTTACCTTACGGGTAAAACGACAGTCCCTCAGGCCCGTTTCACCAGGCGGCCGGCACAGACCAGCGCGACTGCGCCAAAGGCGGCGACCAGCATGGCCAGTTGCAGGACCAGATCGTAGCCGCCTGACTTCCAGATCAGGGCGGCCAGGGTCGGGGCGATGGCAAAGCCGAGCATGAAGGGCACCGCCAGCATGCCCGACACCGCGCCAAAATTCTGCTTGCCCAGAAACTCCGCAGTTATCACCGGGCGCATGATGCTGGTGACCCCGTAGCCGGCGCCATGCAGGATGACAAAGGCGACGACCAGTCCGGTTATGCCGTTCGAGCCGAGCAGACAGGCGGCGGCCAGGCCGATGGTCAGAAAACAGCCGATGGCGATGGTGAACATCGACACATGGCGTTCCGCCGCCATCATCGCCAGCCGGCCGGCGACCTGCATGGGGCCGATCATGGAGGCGGCAAACACCGCTGTTTCCGGGTTGATGCCGCGGTCATCGAGGATGAACAACAGATGCGTCAGCACTGCCCCATGCTCGATGGCAATGGCGGCAAAAGCCACCGCCAGCAGCCAGAATACCAGCGACCGGGTGGGCCGGCCGACGGGCAGGACGGTGGTTTTAATCGGCGGTTCCAGGTTTTTTTCATAGGCATCGGCATGGCGGCAACCATACCAGCTGAGCGGCACCGCAATGATCAGGACGGCGCCTGCGAAAACCTGTACGGCGCCCTGCCAGCCGATGATCAAAACCAGGCTATGGGCGGTCGGGAAGGAAATGGTTCCGGCCAGTCCGGCGACCAGGGTTATCAGGGTAATCGCCTGCTTGTTGCGCGCGCCGACCGTGCGGGTGACGATGGCGAAACAGGCTTCATACAGGGCCCCGGCCATGGCAATGCCCATGCCCAGCCAGATCGCATAAAATTGCCAGAGCTCGCTAACAAAGGACAGGGAAAACAGCAAAACCGCACCCAGCAGGGTGCTGCCGGTAAACACCAGCCGGGCCAGGCCCTTGTCAATCAGGCGCCCGGCAATGGGGGCAGACAGGGCTGAGAGGATAAGCGCCGCTGTGAAAGCGCCGGCCAGTTCGGTTTTTGACCAGCCCAAAGCCCGTTCCCATTCCGGCAACAGGGCCGGAAAGGAATAATAGAACGCGGCCCAGACGATAATTTCGGCACCGGCAAAAGGCCAGACAATGCGGCGGAAACGGTGGTTAGCGGTGTTGGGCATGATCCGACCTCAGCGGCAGCGACGGCCTGACTTAAAACACCAGCCAAACCTCAGTACCAGTGGTTTTTGTGGTCAGTGGCTCGAGCGACTTGTCCGTGCAGGGTCCGGCGATACACAAACCATCTTCAATCTGGAACAGCGCACCATGGGTCGAACACATGATATGGGTCCTGTTGCGATTCAAAAACTGGCCCGGCTGGAAGTCCAGCGGGGCGCCGATATGCGGGCAGGAATTTACATAGGCATGGACCGTATCGGCCTGGCGAACAGCAATCACGCTGCGTTTGCCGTCGTCGGGGGTTTCAATGACAAAGCCGGCTGAGCCGCCATCTTCAATGTCGTCGAGTTTACAAAGTCTGATATCAGTCACCGCTACCCCCGCTCTGCCGACGTATGGAAAACTCTTTTCCACGCCGTAATGGTTACGCCTTCAAACACTTCGGCTTGCCTAGATGGCTTCGACAGTAAACGGCCGGTTCAACAGGTTTGAAATCTCGGCATCAATGTCGGCCCCTTTGTTCAAAAGATTGTCAACGGCCTGACAAATGGGAACGTCGACGTTCAAAGACTGCGCCAGCTTGACCACCGAGGATGCGGAAAAGACACCTTCGGCAACCGAATTGCGGCCACTGAGAATCTCCGCCAGGGACTGGCCGGCGCCCAGGGCCATACCCAGCGAGAAATTTCGCGACTGTTTGGCAGAGCAGGTCAGAGTCAGATCGCCAAGTCCGGACAGACCCATCAGGGTTTCGGCTTTGGCTCCTTTGGCCCGGCCCAGGCGAACGATTTCGGCTAGCCCGCGGGTGATCAGGGCGGCCCGGGTATTGTCACCCATGCCCCGGCCCTCAACGATGCCACAGGCAATGGCCAGGACGTTTTTGACGGCACCGCCGATCTGCGCGCCAATAATATCATCGGACAGGTATATGCGGAAATACGGCGTGCCGAGAGCCTGCGCCAGCGCCGCCCCCCTGTCTTGGTTGGTGGTCGCCAAAGTTACGGCCGTCGGTGACTGGGCGGCGACTTCGGCGGCAAAGGTCGGGCCGGAAAGCACCATCGGCGACAGCGCCGGACAGACGTCGCTGACAATTTCGCTCAACAGAGCGCCTGAGTTCTGCTCGATTCCCTTGGCGCAGATGACAAGCGACGACTCTTCGGTCAGCGCCGGTTTCAGGGTGACCATTGTGGCCCGGATATGTTGCGCCGGTGCGACCAGGAGAATGGCGTCGGCACCGGCGACCGCCTGCACGGGGTCGACAACTGCCCGAATCTGCGGATCCAGAGGATAGCCAGCCAGGTACATGGTGTTTTCATGGCGGTTGTTGATGGCCTCAACAACGGCGGATTCACGGGCCTGGATGCAAACATCGCTGCCCGCACGCCGGGCGGCCATGGCCAGTGCGGTTCCCCAGGCACCGCCACCAATGATGCTTATTTTTGTCATGGATTATTATTAACGAGCCCCGGCAAACCGTACAAGCGGACTTGTCTGAATCGTGTCTGTTTTCCAGCCACAGCAAATGCATGGGTTGACCGGAAATAGGGATAGTGAGTTGGGACATCTGTGGCCGCCTGGCGGAAAATTATCCACAATATTTGTCAAAAAGTATTACCAAAGCCATATACTTTTATGCTAAAAGCATAAAAAGGACCCGACTGCCTATGCCTAGAATCCGACTTGTCTCTGTGTCATTTCTGCTGACTTTTTGCCTGCTTACGCATGCGGCTCAGGCCCAGACAGAAGTGCGGGTCATCGGCTATACGTTTCCACCCTTTGTCTTCAATGCAAAACAGGGTGTTTCACAGGATTTCATAAAGCTGCTGAATGCGGCACAATCCGAGTTCAGGTTCACTTTTGTGTTCACCTCGCCGAACCGGCGTTACCGGTTGTTCGAGCACCAGCAGGGAGATTTGATTTTCTTTGAAATGCCGGAATGGGGCTGGCAGGAGAGCGGCACCGGTTATGAGATGACGCGTCAGATTCTCAGCGGCGGGGAAGTCTACGTGGCGAAAGCCCGGGCCGGCCGCAGCCAGTCGTTTTTTGACGATATTTTATCGAAACGGATCGCCGCCTATGCGGGCTACCATTACGGATTTGCGCAATTCAACGCCGATCCGACCTGGCTCCGGCAAAAATTTCGCATAACCCTGACCAACGATCACGACACCAACATCCGGGTTCTGCTGGCAAACCGCGTCGATGTCTCGGTTGTCTCCAAATCCTATCTCAGCCGATACTTACGGGCGAAGCCGCACTTGCAGGGCAAGTTACTGATTTCAGAAAAGAAAGATCAGGTTTACCGGCTGGCCGGCCTGGTTCGCAAGGCGGGGCCCATATCAGTTCGTCAGGTCGAAAATATTCTCGACAAAATCAAGGAAAGCGGAGAACTTGAGGATTTTTTTGCCAAAATTGGGCTGAAAAATGATCTGGTCTATTAACGCAACCGCGGTACTGACGCTGTTAATCAATCTCCGCATGGACCTGGGTGTTGCTAGCTGATAGGGATTGCATCAGGCGGGCCGGGTCAGGTCTGCGGCTGCAAACGGGGGGAAAGACATGTCGATTAAAATTGCAGGGGCCAAACTGTTAATTGCTGGCGGTGCGTCGCTGGTCGGCTCGCACCTGGTCAGGGAACTTCTGGCCCGCGAGGCGGCCCGGGTGGTGGTTTATGATCCGGTACTGTTTGACAGGAACGATTCCCTGGGCCCGCTCAAGGATGACCCGCGGGTTTCGCTGGTTTCCGGCGATGTCCTGAAACTGCATCAGTTTATCGCCCATATGGAGGGCTGTGATGGTGCCGTCAATCTGGCGGCCTACATGTCGCTCGGGTTTTCGCAAAACCCCTGGGATGCCGTTGACGTCAACATCAAAGGTCATCTTAATTTTCTCGAAAGTGCGCGCCTGAACAAGGTTGGCAAAGTTATCTTTGCCTCGTCCAGCGCCGTCTACGGTTTTGGCATTGGCGGCGGTATCAGCGAAGACATGCCCCATAAAACTGAAGGCGTGCCGGCACCCGCCGTCGCCTACGGCAGCAGCAAGATCATGGGCGAGCAACTGTGCCGGATGTACAAGCAGACCCATGATCTGGACTATCTGGCACTGCGCTTTTCCACGGTTTACGGCGAAGGCCAGCATCACCGGGCGGCCAATGCCCTGTATATCATCGACACCTATGAACGCCTCCAGCGTGGTGAGCCGCCCCAGTTGTTTGGTGACGGCAGCGAAAGCAAGGACTTTGTCTATGTGGGCGACGTGGCCAGGGCCATTGCCATGGCGCTGGAAAGCGATGCCACCGACCAGGCCATGAACATTTCCGGCGGGCGCAGCATAACCACCAAAGCCCTGGTTGGGATGATCACCGACATCGTCGGCTCAGATATCGAGCCGGTCTATATGGAAGAGGACGGGCGGGTCCGCCTGAAGACCGGCAAGGGGTTGCACTATGTCAACGCCAGGGCCCTGGCGGTGCTGGGCTGGCAGCCGGAAGTGCCGCTTGCGGAAGGCTTGCGGCGGTTGATCAGTTCGCTGGCGTGACGCCGGTGAGTCGGGACTGCCAATGACAAAAAAAGCCCCGGCAGACCGCCGGGGCTTTTTACTGAAGTGAGACGGCAGCGGGTTAGCAGCCAGCCACACATTTTCCGGCGCCATCGAACTCCATGGTTTTGCCACTGAGCGGCAGATGGGCGGGCATTTTAACGGCTTTCATGAAGGTCTCGGTGCGGGTCCCGGGGATCACCTTGCCATCTTTTGTTGCCTCTTCATTGGCATGGGACGGGATCACCGATGCCGGCTTGACCAGCTCATTGACCACATAGGCGGCCTCTTTCGGTCCGGTGGTAAAGGTATCGCCGATGTTCATGACAACCAGCTGGGCGCCGTAAAAGCCGCGCACAACCAATTCCTGTTCGGCGGTCATGCCCGTATCTCCGGACAAATAGGCAACAAGTCCGTTGGAAAAGGTCAATACGTATCCGGTTGGCGGTCCCACATAACCGGCAAACCCGGCCGCCGCCATCATATCGCCCAGTTCACCGCCGATCATTGACGGGCTCAGGCCATTGGAATGGACTGCGGGCACCGTCGAAATACCCACACCACCGACCATTTTGGTGGCACCAAAGCGGACCAGAATTGAATTTTTCGGATCACCGCCCAGGCCCTTCAGCTTGGCACCGAAGAACGGCGGCATCTCGCTGCCGGTGACAATCTTGGCCTGCTTGGCAAAGGCGATATGTACAGTATTGGTGACCGGCACATCAACGACGGAAATATCGGGTTTGCCACAGGTGCCGGCATCGACGGCCTTCATGTGGCGGTCGCCCACATGGTCGCCATGCATATGGCTGACCAGCAGGGCATCAATTTTGCCAAGACGCGGATCGTCGCCACCGGCGACCGAGCGTCCGGCATCATAAAGAATGCGGGTGCCGTCGGGGTCTTCGAAGACCATGGCCCGGTCGAGCCGGCAGAACTCTCCGGTTACGCCACCGAGCGGTGTGATTTTTACGTTTGCCGCTGATGCGGTTTGCGCCAGCGGGCTCAAAGCAACGGCGGTTACTGCCGCCAGAATAACTGTACTTTTTTTCATAATCGTCTCCCTGAATGGTTCGGCCGGTCAGTTCTGGAATTGCACACCTGATGACTAACGGGATGACCAGCGCCTTGCTTGGCAATTCCAGATGGTGGCAAACGGTAGCAAAAAAAACACGGCCATAGTAATGTTTTTTGAAAAAACCAATCGCCCGTTTGGTTGATAAAAAAGGCTCGACTTCTGCGCTTTTTCGGCCAAAAAGGAGGAGGCCAATCCGGCCCTGACACCAGTGGATTTGAAACATGACTGATCACTCCTTGAAACTGACACTGGCCTGCTGGGATCACGACCGTGCCCAGGCTGTTCTGGATGGTCGGGTAACGATCAAAGGCGTTGATCTGGAAGCCGACGCATTGCCGACAACAACGCTGTTTCCGCTGGCCGTCGACGCGGCCACCTATGACATCACGGAAATGTCGTTGAGCAGCTACATCATGCAGGTTGCCAGCGGCACATCGGTCTATCGGGCGATCCCGGTGTTCCTGTCGCGGGCCTTTCGGCACAGCGGCTTTTATGTGCGCAGCGGCGCCGGTATTCACACACCAAAGGATCTGGAAGGGCGTACAGTCGGCGTGCCCGAGTACCAGATGACGGCGGCCCTGTGGATGCGGGGCTTGCTGGCATCGGAATATGGCGTCGATTTGTCGACGATTTCCTATCGCACCGGTGGCCTGGACGGGGGTGTGCGGGTCGAGCGGCTGGCGCTGGACCTGCCCCCCGGTTTCGTTGTGCAGCCCATGAAAGAGGGCGAAAATCTCAATGATTTACTGTTGTCCGGCGAAGTGGATGCGCTGTTTACACCCAAGGTGCCGCGGGCGTTTTTACAAAAGGACCCGCGAATCCAGCGCCTGTTTCCGGACTATGCGGCGGTTGAGCGGGCGTACTATAAAAAGACCGGATTTTTCCCGGTCATGCATACGGTCGGGATCCGCAGCACGCTGCTGGACGCCCATCCATGGCTGGCTGGGGCGGTGTTTGATGCGTTTGTTGAATCCCGCGACATCGCGCTCCACCGGTTGCAGGAAATCTGGCTCGGTTCCGCCAACCGTCTGTCGTTGCCCTGGCTGCATGAAACCATGGAAACCACGCGCGATCTGATGGGCGACGATTATTGGCCCTATGGACTGGATAAAAACCGTGCCGAGATCGAGTGGATGTGTCAGCAATCAGTCGACCAGCACCTGGCCACCCGGCGCCTGCAGCCAGAGGATCTGTTTGTCCGGGAAGGCAGCTGACGCCTGCGTCGGTCCAGGGATTGAAGGCGCCGCCGGATCAAGGGCCTTACGTCTGGCGGATCCCGCTAATGAAGGCATGCACATCCGATTTCAGCGACAGCGCCTTGGTTTGCAGATCCGTATAGGCAGCCAGAAGTTCACCGGACTTTAATTTGGACTGATTGGCGGATCTGGATATGTCTTCCATTTCCGTTTCCACATTTGAGGTCCCTTGTGAGGCTTCCCGAATGCTGCGTGATATTTCCAGCGTAGCCGCGTTCTGCTCCTCGACCGCTCCTGCTATGGCCGCTGAAATCTCATCAATCTGGGTGATGATGGTGTTAATGCCACTGATCGCGCCGACCGCGTCGGAGGTGGCTGACTGAATATTTGTCACCTGGCTGCCAATCTCTTCCGTCGCCTTGGCGGTCTGATTGGCCAGATTTTTTACTTCCGATGCCACAACGGCAAACCCTTTTCCGGCTTCGCCGGCCCGGGCGGCCTCGATGGTCGCGTTCAGGGCCAGCAGGTTGGTCTGTTCCGCAATGTCGGTAATCAGGCTGACGACCTCACCAATTTTCTGCGCCGCTTCATCCAGATGCTGGATCCGCTGGCTGGTCTTGGTTACCTCACTGACGGCCCGGTTGCTGTTTTCAGCCGACATGGAGATCTGGCCGCTGATCTCGGAGATTGAGGCGCTTAACTGGTCAACAGCGGCGGCAACGGTCTGCACGTTTTCGTTGGCCCGTCGCGAGATGGAGGAGACTTTCGATGCCTGCTCTTCACTGGCGGTCGAAGACTCGCCCATCGAGTGGGTGTCTGCCTGCATGCGTTCGATGGAACTGGTAACCTCCTCGATCACCGAGGCAACGTCCTGTTCAAACTGATCGGCGGTCTGCAGGCGCAAGCGTTTCTGTTCGGCATGGCTTTTCTCTTCTGCTGCCAGTTGTTCTTCGGCCAGTTGCCGCGCCTTGTCTTTGGCTTCTTCCGCCTCTGCCAGGGCACCCTCGGCTGTCCGGAAGGCTTTTTCCAGGCGCAGGGCAAGGGCAACCAGGGCAATCGATTCGAGGACAACAACAACCGCATGCAAAGCCACCCGAAAGAACTCGGCCCCTTCCGGGAAGATCCAGACCGGGATGGTGAAATTGAGGGCCAGATGGTGGACGGCGACAACAAGCGTTGATAACAGGATGGTTTTCCAGTCACAGAACAGGACAGTTACCGCCAATGCGGCAAAATAGTACATGTGAAAGTCGATCTGCCAGTAATGGCCGCGAAACATGTAAACCAGCAGCGAGGGCATCACCATCAACGATACGGCGATCGTGTAGCGGGTTGCCGGACTGGTTGGATCAAGCCGCCAGAAGACCAGGGGAATCACAGCAAATAAGGCGGCGATACCGGTTGCGCCCATCCACGGATTTCCGGACATGAAGGAAGCCCCGTAAACAAAAAGGATGTTCAGGAATAAAAAGGGGACCAGGGTTTTTGCGGCAATTTTTCGGATTTCAGCGAGCGCGTTCATGTTTTTCTCTCTACAGGTGATTTGGTCTTCGGTTTGGCTGAGCACCCGGTATTGACCAAAGGATCAATGGCCACCAGGGCACCAAAATCCCACAACCGGGACAACCCGGGGATGGTGGCGAAATTGGCAATGACAATATTTCCGGATGCGGCAGTCGTCAGCGGTGATCCGCCCATGGCGATGGTGGCCTGGAAGGAGGCTTCTGCCGATGTGGTTGGTGGAAAAATAACGGCGACAACGGTTGCCTTGGCGCCGGGCGTCAACAGCAGGGCTATTAACATCAGGGTTGCCAACAGCATCGAGGCCGTTGCTGCCACAAGGCCCTTTTTTTCGTCGCTGGTCAACATGGGGGAATACAATGAACTATCTGCCTCATTGAATGTATCTGATGGGAATTACAGGTTTGAAGGCAAAACAATGACATACGAATGTTTCACCTGTATGTCACCTCTGTTTCGAAATGTAACAGCTTTTAGGCTAGTCGTCCTCTCCGCTCAGAAGCCGGCGGTGGGTGGCACCGATTGCCCCGATCACTTCACTGCCTTGAAAACTCAGGCTTTGACCCCGCCGCCGATGGCCGGTGCCGCATCCGGATCGAGGGGCCAGCGCGGGCGCGGGCGGAAGCTCAAATCGTCGACATCACCCGCCTTCAGGCGCTCCAGGCCGGCCCAGGCTATCATCGCCGCATTATCCGTACACAGATCGAGGGGCGGCGCGGCGAAGCTCAGCTTACGGGCTTTGCAGAGCGCTGCCAGGCGGCTGCGGATGGATTGATTGGCGGCGACACCGCCGGCGACCACCAGATGACGGCCCGCAGGGTGCGCGGCCAGAAACAGATCGATGGCGTTATTGCAGCGGTCGATCAGCACGTCACCGGCGGCATTCTGGAAAGCCGCACAGATATCGGCCTTGTCGCGATCGGTGACCGGACCAGCGGGCAGATTTTCGATGGTTTGACGGACTTTGGTTTTCAGGCCGGAAAAGGAAAAGTCACAACCCGCCCGGCCCTTCAAAGGACGCGGCAGATCGAAGCGGATCGGGTCGCCATCCATGGCCCATTTTTCAAGCGCTGGCCCTCCCGGATAGCCGAGCCCCAGCATTTTCGCCGATTTGTCAAAGGCCTCGCCCAGGGCATCATCGATGGTCGTGCCCAGCCGCCGGTAGGCACCGGCCGCCTCAACGATCAGGAGCTGGCAATGACCGCCGGAAACCAGCAGCAACAGATAGGGAAATTCGACCTCATTGTTGTCAGCATCACCGGTCAGGCGCACGGTCAGGGCATGGCCCTCCAGATGATTGACGCCGATGAACGGCTTTTGGTGGACGGCGGCGATGGCTTTTGCCGTCATTACACCAACCAGAACACCACCAATCAGGCCGGGCCCGCCGGTGGCGGCAATGGCATCGAGCTCCGGGTAGGTAACGTTGGCGGTGGCCATGGCGCGGGCGATAATGTGATCGATGGCATCAAGATGGGCACGCGCCGCGATTTCCGGAACCACGCCGCCGTAGGGGCGGTGTTCGTCCAGTTGTGACAGCACTTCGTTGGACAGAATCTGGCGTTGACCGGTCACCACCGCCGCTGCGGTTTCGTCACAACTGGTCTCGATCCCTAAAACGATCATCAAAAACCCTTTATCCGTCCGCGCCGCCTGAGTAGGGTGCGCGGGAGCCCTGCACTCTAAATAGGGGTTGTGACCTACGGAATTGCCGATGACAAGAGCTGATGCCATAAAATTAGGGACCCGGGGCAGCCCGCTGGCCCTGGCCCAGGCCCACGAGGTCCGCGATCTGCTGGTCCGCCACCATCCGGAACTGGCAGCACCTGGCGCCATCGAAATCATAGAGATCAAAACCACCGGTGATCAGGTTCAGGACCGGGCGCTGTCCGAGGTCGGCGGCAAGGGTTTGTTTTCCAAGGAAATCGATGCCGCGCAGCGGGACGGGCGGATTGATATTGCCGTGCATTCCATGAAGGATCTGGAAACCCATCTGGCCCCGGGTCTTGAATTAATCGCAGTCCTCGAACGCGAGGATGTGCGCGACGTTTTCATATCCAAACGGGCCAACAGGCTGGATCTGTTGCCGGCCGGATCCGTGGTCGGCACATCATCCCTGCGCCGCCAGGCCCAGATCCTGCACCGCCGACCGGACCTGGAAGTCTGTTTATTTCGCGGCAATGTGCAAACCCGGCTTCGCAAACTGGATGAAGGTGAAGCCGATGCCACGCTGCTGGCCCTCGCCGGATTGAACCGGCTGGGTAAATCCGCCCTGGCCACTGAAATTCTGGCACCGGAGGTTCTGCTGCCGGCCGTTGCCCAGGGCGCCATTGGCATAACCTGCCGGCTTGGTGATACGCTGACCATCGACCGCGTCCGCGCCCTCAACCACGAACCAACCCTGGTCCGCATTAGCGCCGAGCGGGCCCTGCTTGCAGCCCTCGACGGATCGTGCCGGACACCGGTCGGCGGTCTCGCGGAATTTCAGATCGATGGCAGGCTGCGGCTGCGGGCGCTGGTTGCCAAAGCCGACGGCAGCGCGGTTTTTGAGACCGAACGCATGGGCCCGGCCGCGGACGGTGAAGCCATGGGTCGTGACGCCGGGGCTGAGTTAAAACGCCGGGCCGGACCTGACATATTCAGTTAACCGCCGCAACAGATCGCTGCCGGTTACAGGGAGCCGTTGGCTTATGGGATTGATATGAAAGTACTGATTACCCGCGCCCATGAAGATGCGGCAGCGCTGGCTGACCTGCTGCAGGCGCATGGGATTGCAGCACTCATTGATCCGCTGCTGACGATTGACTGGTCTGAGGGTCCACCGCTCGATGTGCGGAGTGTGCAGGCATTGTTGATGACCAGCGCCAACGGTGTCCGCGCCTTTTGCCGGCGCAATCGCGAACGCCATCTGGCGGTATATGCGGTTGGCGATGCGACCGCCCAGGAGGCCATGGCCCAGGGCTTTTCACAGGTAAAGACCGCGGCCGGGGATGTTGCGGCCCTGGCTGCCCTGGTCAGGCAACAGCTGTCCCCGGATGGGGGCAGCCTTCTGCATTGTGCGGGGACAAGGCTGGCGGGTGATCTGGGTGGTGAGCTGAGCCACGCCGGTTATGGCTATCGGCGCGAGGTGCTGTATGCGGCGCGGGCCAGCGAACAGCTCAGCCCGGATACGGTTGCCGGCCTGCAGGCCGGCCAGCTCGACGGCGTACTGCTTTATTCACCGCGCACGGCGGCAATTTTCAGCGCATGTATCGGGCGTGCCGGGCTGCAGCCGGCCCTGTCTCAGGTCACGGCCTATTGTCTCAGTCCGGCCGTTGGTGAAGGGATCCGGGATCTGCCCTGGCAATTCGTGGCGGTCGCCAAATCACCCACCCAAACGGCACTTTTAGAAATTGTTCTGGCCCGGATTTGACACTATCATAGACGGATGGGATGCCCCCTTCCGGACAATTGAAGAACCTGATTGCGTGGATAAACGGGTGAGCGGATAGGATTAAAGGGAAAGACTGCAGATGGCGGAGCCAAAAAAGAGATCGCCGAAACCAGCATCTTCGCGGGTCACGTCAAAGGCCGCCAAAGTTAAGGCGGAAACCCCGGCGGACGCGATTGCGGCGGACGCCAAGCCATCGGTTGAAGCGGACACCAAACCGCCGGTCGAGGAAGCTGTTGTTGCGTCGACTGACGCCGGTCAGGCGTCAGCGTCAGAATCGGTGGAGCCCGCTGTCGACTATGAAGTGGTTACCCCGCCGCCAACCGTCGATCCGCGCCGTGGTGGCGGCTTCATTATTTTTGTGCTGTTTATCGCCGTACTCGGTTTCGGCACCTACGCGACCTGGCCGTTGTGGTCCCCCTATGTGGCGCCCCGGTTCCCGGCGCTCGAATTCAAACCCGCCGTTGACCCCCTGCTTTCGGGGCTGGCCGGACGGCTGGAGGCTCTGGAAGCGCAGTCCAGTGGTCAGACCGCGCAAACGGCAACCATCAACGATATGGAAAAAGAGCGAGCCCGCCTCCAGCATGAGGTCGGGCAGTTGCTGCAGCGCCTGGAGTCGATTGAAAAAACCATCAGTGGTGTCAAGGAGATGGTGGTGGCGACCGGCGTCAAGACATCGGAGGATGACACCCAGCGTGTTCTTGAAGAAATTACCGCCCGCCTTGCCGAACTTGAGAAAACCGGTGATCACTTAGGCACCCTGAATGAACGGGTTGACCAGTTGGAAACCGAAACGGCAAAAGGATCCAATGCGGCGGTTGAACAGGTCTCCCAGGCCAAGACCCAGCTCAATTCAATGATTGGCAAGCTGGAGGATCGGCTGACCACCCTGGAAGCCACAGGCGTTGATAATTCCACATCGCAGAACGCCGCGGCCATTATCCTGGCCGTCAGCCAGTTGCGAAAATCAGCCATTTCAGGGGAACCTTTTGACAAGGATGCCGACGCCCTGCAGGTGCTGGCGAAAGACCATCTGGAAATGCAGGCGGCGCTTTCGGTTTTGCAAAACAGTGCGAAAACCGGAACCGCGACGATTGACCAGTTGCGCAGTCAGTTCGCCAGCCTGGCCAGCAAGATTGTCCGTGCCGATAATCTGGATGCCGGAAACAGCTGGTTCGAAAGCGCCAAAAACCGCGTTCAGTCGCTGGTATCCATTCGCAAACTCGGCAGCACCAGTACCAGCACGGACCAGCTAACGGTCGATTCTGTAGTCGTGTTGACGGAAGATCATTTGCGCAAGGGCGATATTGCCGCTGCCGTGAAAGTCATTGAAGAATTGAAACGGCTTTCCCTGCCGGCATTTGCAGTGGCGGAACCCTGGTTGGCGGTGGCAAAAAGCCGATTGATAACCGAACGCGCGGTTGCCAGCCTCCATGTCTATGCGGTCGCTCTCATCGCTTCCGATAAGAGTTAAGGATATCTTTGCATGATAAGAGCCCTGTGGTTTCTGTTCGTCGTCTCTGTTCTGATTTTTGCCCTGGTCTGGCTGGCTGATCGTCCCGGCAGCCTTGTCCTTGATTGGCAGGGATATCGTATCGAATCCTCGGTCGCCATGCTGATCGGTGCGGTCCTTGCGGTTTCCGTGGCATCGGCGCTGGTTTATCGGTTTTGGCTGTTCCTGCGGCGCGCTCCCGCCCAATTGAGTGATGCCTGGAAACAGCGTCGCAAACAGCAGGGCTATCAGGCCCTGACCCGGGGTATGGTTGCCGTCTCCGCCGGCGATGCGGAAGAAGCCCGGCGCAGCGTCAAGCGGGCCGAAGTTCTGCTCAACGAGCCGCCCCTGACCATGCTGCTGTCGGCGCAAGCCGCCCAGTTGAACGGGGATGAGAAAGCCGCTGAGACGTTTTTCAAGGCGATGACCGAAAATCCGGAAACCGAGTTTCTCGGTATTCGTGGTCTGCTGACCCAGGCGGTCAAACAGGGCGATACCGCCGACGCCCTGAAACTGGCCCGCCGTGCCTACCGGTTGCGGCCAAAAAGCGAATGGGTCGCTGAGCATTTGTTTGATCTGCAGACCCGCGAAGGGTTGTGGCTGGATGCCCGGGTCACGGCGGATGAAATGGCGCGCCATCATCCGGTTGATAAGCCGCGGGCCAAACAGCATGCGGCGGCCCTGTATTTTCAGCTGGGCCTTGATGCGCAAACCGCCGGCGACGTCGATGACGCCTTTAATCAGTTCAAAAAAGCCGTTGACGCGGACCCGGCTTTTGCCCCGGCGACCGCTGTGCTGGCCCAGGCTTTGATAAACAAGGGACGCCTGCGCAAGGCCGTTGGTGTTATTGAAAAAGCCTGGTCGCTGGCCCCCCACCCCAGCCTGCTCGGTATTTACTGGCAGGCGACTGAAGCCGGTGATGGCCTCGCCCGGGTGCGGTCAACGGAACGCCTGTACAAGACCAACAAAGATCACATGGAAAGTCAGGTGGCCAGGACCCGGGCCGCTCTGGGTGCCCAGCTGTGGGGTGAAGCCCGCCAGCAGCTGGAACAAATCGGTGACAGCCATGGCCCGGATCTGGATTCGCGGATTTGCCGGCTGTGGGCAGAGCTGGAAGAAGGCGAACATGGTGACCTGGCCAAGGCCCATTCCTGGCTGTCCAGGGCGGCGGTTGCCGGCAGCGAAGCGACCTGGGTCTGTGCAGATTGCGGCAATACCGTGCCCGACTGGATGGTTCGCTGCGGAAACTGCCAGGGCTTTAACACCTTTGGCTGGCGCCGGCCCCTGCATGTTGCTGGCCTGCACGATCACCGTCAGCCGGATGTTCAGTTGCCGGTTGTCAGCGGCGCTCCAGAAAAAAGTACCCCGTTGGTTGGCATCCCGCCGGGTGGCACTCCGTTAGCCCAGGTCGACCCTTAGAATTCCATCTGCGATCAACTGCTCGATTTCCGCCGTGCTGAGGCCCAGTTCCCTGGCCAGTTCAGGACCGTGCTGGCCGGCTGCCGGTAAATCATGGCGGACGGTTGTCCGCCGCCCGTCCATTTGCAGAGGCAGGCCGGGAATCCCGACCCGTCCGCCACCCGGCATATGCAGATCCAGCAATGCTCCCGTCGCCTGCAGATGGGGATCGTCATAGAGCTCGTGCGGTTTGGTTATGGGGGCAAAGGGCAGACCGATGCGCTCGCATTCTTCCATCAGGTCGGCCTTGCTGTAGCGGCCGAACAGGGCAACCAGTTCGGGCATGAACTGGGACCGCAGATGATAGCGCTCGGCGTTGGTGGCATAGGCCGGATTGGCCAGCAGTTGCGGTTTGTCGAAGGCCTCGCAAAAAATCTGCCACTGGGTGTCGCTGACCACACCGATGAAGATCTGATCGTTGTCGGCGGTGTTGAAAATGTCATAGACCGACCAGGCCCGAAAGCCGTCGGGCATGGGCAGCGGTGGTTCGTTGGTCACCGCAAACTGGGCCATGTGCTGGGCGACCGCGTGGACCGTGGTCTCGAACAGGGCTGCCGCTACTTCCTGGCCACGGCCCGATTGCTCGCGTTCGCGCAGGGCCGCCTGAATGCCGATCACCCCGTACATGCCGCCCATGATATCAATCACCGATGCCCCGGCCCGCAGCGGCCGTCCGCTGGGCCCGGTCATATAGGCCAGCCCGCCCATCATCTGGACAACCTCGTCAAGCGCTTTGCGGTGCGCGTAGGGGCCGGGCAGGAAGCCTTTCAGGGAACAGTAAATCAGGCCCGGATGATCGGCTTTCAGCTGCGCATAGGCGAATCCCATGGCGGCCATGCCGCCGGGCCGCAGGTTTTCAATCAGCACATCGGCGGTGGCAATCAACTGGCTGGCGATTTTTCTGCCGGTGGCCGAGGCCAGGTCCACGGATATGCTTTTCTTGTTGCGGTTATAGGTGGCGAAAAACCCGGCCCCCTGGCGCTTCAGGCGGCGGGTGGTGTCGCCTTTCAGGGGCTCGATCTTGATCACCTCGGCGCCCAGATCGCCCAGAATCATGCCACAGGTGGGGCCCATGACCATGTGGCAGAATTCGACCACACGGATTCCGGACAGGGGCAGCGGTGGTGTTGCGGGTTCTTGTGTTTTGTGCATGACCGGCAGAGTATAGGCGTCTGGCGGGACGGTCAAAGAAGGATATGGGAATGGGCGAAGTAACTGAAATTGATATTCTGGTTTGTGAGGTGGGGCTGCGCGACGGCCTGCAGAACGCCATCGGGATCATGCCGACGGCGGCCAAAAAGGCCTGGATATCGCAGGCCGCCAAAGCCGGGCTGCGCGACATCGAGGTCTGCTCGTTCGTTCCGGCAAAGCTGGTCCCGGGCATGGAGGATGCCGACGCGGTGGTCGCCCACGGGCTGTCCATTGCCGGCCTGAGCGTTGCCGTGCTGGCGCCTAACCTGCGCGGTGCTGTGGATGCGTTCCGGGCGAAAGCCCATAAAATAACATTGCCGGTGTCGATCAGCGACAGCCACAGCCGTGCCAATGTGCGCAAATCGCGGGCGGAAATGATCGCCGAAGTGGGCCGGGTCTGTGAAGCCCGCGACCAGTTGCCGGCCGGGTATCGTCCGCATATCGAGGCCGGGCTGGCGACCGCCTTCGGCTGCACCATTGAAGGACGGGTGCCTGAGCGCGACGTGCTTGAGACCGCCGTCGCCTGTATCGAGGCCGGCTGTGATGAAGTGGGACTGTCCGATACCTGCGGCTACGCCAACCCCGAGCAGGTCAAGCGCCTGTTCCGGCTGACCAAGGCGGAAGTGGGCGAGGCCTCGAACGGGGTGCATCTGCACAATACCTATGGCCTCGGTCTGGCCAACGCCTTTGCCGCCATTGAAGCCGGCGCGACGACGCTCGACAGTTCGCTGGGCGGTCTCGGCGGCTGCCCCTTTGCGCCCGGCGCCAGCGGCAATATCGTGACCGAAGATCTGGTCTATATGCTGGAAGCCCAGGGTCTGCGCACCGGCATTGATATAGAAGCCCTGCTCGCGTGCCGGGAAATTGTCGCCGCCGCCCTGCCCGGCGATTCGCTCTACGGTTTTGTCGCCGAAGCCGGCCTGCCCAAGGGGTTCCGTTCCTAGGCGCAGGGACGCTCCGTTGCCGGCCTGCCCGGGACGCGATTTTTTCTGCAATGCAGGCCGGGTCCGTGCCTAGATGATGGCGCCGCGGACCTTGGCGGATACCCATTCGCTGATCAGCACGGCGAGCAGGATGACCAGCAGGATCAGTGATACCTGGGGCCAGGCCAGAGTGTTCAAAGAGCCCTGCATCTGCAGCCCGATGCCGCCGGCGCCGACCAACCCGAGCACCGTCGATTCGCGGATATTGATGTCCCAGCGAAATACCGTGATCCCGGCCAGGGCCGGCATGATCTGCGGCACGATGCCATAGAGCATGACCTGCCAGCGGCTGGCGCCGGTGGCGGTGATCGCCTCGACCTGGGATTGGTCAATCTCCTCGATCGCCTCATACAACAGCTTGGCGCAGAACCCGATCGAGCGCAGCGATATGGCAATCAGCCCGGCAAATACCCCCGGCCCGATGATCGCCACCAGCAGCAAGGCCCAGATCAATGAATTGATTGAGCGCGAGGAGACGATGATCAGCAAGGCCAGGGGCCTGAGAATGTAGGCATTGGGCGTCGTGTTGCGGGCCGCCAGAAAGGCGATGGGAACGGCCATGACCAGCGACAGGGCGGTGCCCAGGGTGGCGATATTCAGGGTATCCCACAAAGGTGCCCAAAGCTTCGACATATAGTCCCATTTCGGCGGCACCGAGCGACCGCCGATATCGGCGGCGATGGCCGGCGCATCCCAGAAGAAGTCCCAGTTGGTTTCGGCCGAGATCTGCTGCCAGCAATACATGAACAAAGCCGTACCGATGAACCATTTGGCCCAGATGGTCAGCTGCGTGCGGGTGTCGCGCAGGGCCCAGACTTTGGTCCCGTCGGGGGTTTGTGTGATCGCCATTACTGTAACCTCGCCCGGATCAGGCCGGAGCTGTACTCCAGCGTCATAACAATGGCGATAATGATGATGATGATCGCCGCCGCGGTGTCGAACTCGTAGCGGTCAAAGGCGGTGTTCAGCGTCGCACCGATGCCGCCGGCACCGACCAGACCGAGAATCGCCGATTCCCGGAAATTGATGTCGAGCCGGTAGATCGACAGCCCGATCAGGCGCGGCATGACCTGCGGCTGGATGCCGTAATTGATCCATTGCAGCCAGCTTGATCCGGTCGCCTTGATCGCTTCGGCCTGGGATTTGTCGCTGTCTTCAATATCTTCGGCCAGCAGTTTCGACAAAAAGCCGATGGTGGCGAAAGCCAAAGTCAGAAAGCCGGCGAGCGGGCCGAAGCCGAAGATGGCGACCAGCAGAATGGCGACAATGATTTCATGCAGGGCGCGCGACAGGGCAATGATCGACCGGCACACCAGATAGACCGGCAGCGGTGCAATATTGCGGGCCGCGCCCAGACCTATGGGTATGGAAATGATGACACCGACCACGGTCGAGGAAAACGCCATGATGATGCTTTCCAGCATGCCGTCGTAAATATCGTCCCAGCGTTCAACGAAATTCGGATTGGAAAACGCCAGAATGAACTTCTTGCCGCGTTCCAGGCCCTCGTAAACCCGGCTCCAGTTGACATCGATAGTGGCGAAGGCGGCAACCAGATAGATCAGCGCGCCGATGATCAGGGCCCAGCGCAGGGCCGGGTTGGAAATCGACGGCGGCCGCTTCCATTTGCGCCCCGGACTGGTGACGGCCGTACTCATACCGGATCACTGTCGTCGTCGTCGTCGATTTTGGCGATGGTGGCTTCCCAGTCTTCCTCGCCATAGATATCGGTCAGCACTTCGGGCGTCAGATCATCGGGACCGCCATCGAAGACGATTTCGCCCAGTTTCAGGCCGATGACCCGGGGCACGAACATCTTGGCCAGGGCCACATCGTGGATGTTGATGATCGCCGACAGGCCGCGTTCGGCGCAGAGCTCGCAGATCAGGCGCATGATCTGGCGCGATGTTTTCGGATCCAGCGATGCCGTCGGCTCATCGACCAGAAGCAGCTGCGGATCCTGGATCAGCGCACGGGCGATGCCAACCCGCTGGCGCTGGCCACCGGATAGCTCGTCGGCCCGCTTGTCGGCCATCTGGTCAAGGCCGACGCGCTCGAGCAGGCGAAACGCCTCGTCGATGGCCGGTTGCGGGAACTTGCGCAGAAAACTGCGCCAAAAGCCGACATAGCCCAACTGCCCCGACAACACGTTCTCCATGACACTGAGCCGCTCGACCAGGGCATATTCCTGAAAGATCATACCCATCCGGCGGCGCGCCCGGCGGAGCGCGCCGGAGCTCAGCTCCGTCAGATTGACGCCGTCCAGGATGGCACTGCCCGAGGTCGGCTCGACAAGCCGGTTGATGGAGCGGATCAGGGTGCTTTTGCCAGCCCCGGAAGGCCCGATCAGGGCCAGCACCTGGCCCTTGGGAATTTCCAGATCGACGGCGTTCAGCGCCAGATCGCCGGTCGGATAGCGTTTTGTCAGCTTTTGCAGTTGAAGCATAAAAAAACTCTTTTAAATCATATAAAGAAAAACGGCGCTCCCGCCAGATTTAAGCGGGAGCGCCGGAAACGGGAGTTATTTACAGGCGTAGGAGACGTTGTTGGCCGCATCGATTTTGCGGATCACATCCCAGAACTTCTTGTAGGTCATTTCCAGGAATTTGCCTTCCTTGGACTTGGAAAATTCCTTTTCCAGGCTGGAGCCTTCCCAGTTGAAGTTGAGGAAAGCGTTCTTGATCTTGGCTTTCAGCTCGGGCTTCAGGTCATGAGCGACGCCGAAACCGGTGGTCGGGAAGGTCTGCGAGGTGTAGATCACCTTGACCTGGTCGGCCTTGATCACGCCGCGGGAAATCATCCGCATCTTAACCGAGTTGGCGATCGATGCGGCCGGATAGTCCTTATTGGCCACACCCAGGATCGAGTTGTCGTGCTTGCCCGAAAAGGTCGGGTTGAAATCGCGCTCCGAGACCATGTCAAATTCGGCTTTCAGCAGGGCCGACGGCGCCTTGAAACCGGAGTTGGAGGTCGGTGCGGTGAAGGCCAGGGTCTTGCCCTTGATGTCCTCGACCTTTTCGATACCGCTGCCCGGATAGGTGATGATTTCCATCTCATAGCCGAAGGTGTCGTCGAGCCGGGCCATGATCACAAACGGGTTGAAACCGGCACAGTTGACGGCCAGCGGGTTGGAGCCGGTGTTGAAACCGGCAATATGCAGGCGGCCCGAGCGCATGGCTTCGATTTCGGCGGCATTGGACTGGACCGGGAAAAACTGGACTTTCTTGCCGGTTTCCTTTTCCAGATGGGTCAGGAAATCAACCCAGGCGGTCTTGTAGACGGCCGGATCCTCGACCGGGGTATAGGCAAACACCAGGGTATCGGGGTCCTTCAGCTGGGACGCATCGGTCGGGGTGTCGGCGATCAGGTCGCCGTCGGCGTCGCAATAACGCTCGTCCAGGGTGCCGCGCGGGCAGTCGGCGGCCCGGGCCGGGCTCATGGTCAGGGCCAGGCCGGCAAATGCCGCGCCGGCCAGGGCATAGGTGGTCAGTTTGTGTAAGCGTCTCATGAATTTATCTCCCTGTTGAATCCTCTGTCCGGGTCCGGCCGACAAGGCCTGACCCCAAATCCCCAATTTCGGTCCGCCTGTGGTATCTGCGGCTTTCCCATGAATGACCTTTTTGTGACAGTTTTATGACATCCGACACTAGACCGATGCAGCCGCCTTTGGCAATTCTCGATTTGCATTTAAGTTCGTTTTGTTTCGGTTTCATTTTCGCGCCGGTCCGGACAGGCCGGCGCCGCCCTGTGCTGCGCGATCACGGGCTTGACAGGAACGCCGGTAATGCTAGGTTGCGCCGATCAACCAGGGCCGCTTTAGCTCAGCTGGTAGAGCATCGCATTCGTAATGCGGG
>JABMNT010000053.1 GCA_013203595.1 Rhodospirillales bacterium | reverse complement strand
TGAAGATGTCGCCAGGACCCATTATCCGATGAAAATTATTTCTTGCAACAGCAACCGCCCTCTGGCGGAAGCGATTTCCGCCTATGTCAATCTGCCACTCACCAAAGCCACGGTCCGTCGTTTTTCCGACATGGAGGTGTTTGTCGAAATCGAGGAAAATGTGCGTGGCGAGGATGTTTTCGTTATCCAGTCCACATCCTTTCCGGCAAACGACAATTTGATGGAGCTTCTGGTTACCCTGGATGCCCTGCGCCGGGGTTCGGCACGGCGGATGACCGCGGTTATCCCGTATTTTGGCTATGCCCGCCAGGATCGAAAATCCGGCCCCAGAACGCCGATTTCGGCCAAGCTGGTGGCCAATCTGATCACCGAGGCCGGCGCCGACCGGGTTCTGACCATGGATTTGCATGCCGGCCAGATTCAGGGGTTTTTCGATATTCCCACTGACAATCTGTATGCAGCACCGGTTATGCGCCGCGACATTGAAGAGCGCTATGCCGGAGAGCAACTGGTCATTGTCTCGCCCGATGTTGGCGGCGTTGTGCGGGCCCGGAGTCTGGCCAAAAGGCTGGGTGCGGATCTGGCGATTATCGACAAACGGCGCGAACGTGCGGGCTCCTCGGAAGTCATGAATATCATTGGCAATGTCACCGGACGGGTATGTATTCTGGTTGACGACATCGTCGATTCGGCAGGAACCCTGTGCAACGCGGCCGTCGCGCTCAGAGATCAGGGTGCGGCCTCTGTCGCGGCATACGTCACCCATGGTGTTCTGTCGGGTGGTGCCGTTGCCCGGGTCAGTTCGTCGCCGCTGGAACGCCTGGTTATCACCGACAGTATAATGGCCACCGAGGCGGTGCGGATTTCCCATAACATTGAACAATTGACCATTGCCCCGCTGATGGCGGAAGCGATCAGCAGAATCAGTGAAGAAAGCTCGGTTTCGACCCTGTTTGATTGATTGACCTATCCCATAAACGGGTCTATCTATGCCGCGCCCGAAAGGGTGGGATTTGTGCCGGCACCCCTGGAGGTCGGCTGATATCGAATTTTAGGAGTTATTCAAATGGCAGATATCGTCTCTTTAGCCGCGGAAACGCGGGAACGGGCAGGCAAGGGGGCAGCCCGAGCAACGCGTCGCGCTGGTCGAGTTCCGGCCGTTATATACGGCAACAAAGAAGCCCCCATTATGATTTCAATCGACCCGATTGATCTTATGAAGCTTATGCGCAGTGGTCATTTTTTCTCAAGTGTCTATGAGATTAATGCCGAAGGTGCCAATCATCGGGTATTGCCCCGTGATATGCAGATGCACCCGGTTACGGATCAGCCGCTGCATGTTGATTTCATGCGCTTTAGCAAAACAACTCGTCTGGTTGTCGAAGTTCCGGTCAGCTTTATCAATGAAGACGACTGCCCGGGCCTGCGTATGGGCGGTGTCTTGAACATTGTTCGCCACTCGATCGAAATGCGGGCGTCACCGGATAATATTCCGGATGAAATCGAAATTGATCTGGCAGGTTACGACATTGGCGACAGTATCCATATCAGCAGCGTTACACTGCCTGATGATATTGAACTGACGATCACCGACCGTGACTTTACGGTTGCGACGATTGCCGCTCCGACCGTCAGTTCAGACGCTGAAGATGCAGAAGACGCTGAAGATGCAGCCGCTGCTGCCGCAGCCTCAGCCGAGGATGATGAGGATTCTGACCAAGGTGACGACAAAGAGTAATCTTCTTAACTTCTCAAGGAGATACCCGTGCGTCTTTTAGTGGGCCTTGGCAATCCCGGACCTGACTATGCGAGGAACCGGCACAATATCGGTTTTATGGCGGTGGAAGAAATTGTCCGCCGCCATTCCTTTGCGCCGTTCCGCGCGAAGTTCCAGGGTGTGCTTTGTGAAGGCCAACTGGCCGGACAGAAGGTTCTGGTGCTAAAACCCGCCACCTATATGAACGAGTCCGGCCGGGCCGTGCATGCGGCCATGGCGTTTTATAAAATGCCGCTTGAAGATATCATCGTGTTTCATGACGAAATGGATCTGGCCGCAGGCAAGGTCCGCATCAAAACCGGCGGTGGCCATGCCGGCCACAATGGCATTCGCTCGATTCAGAGCCATATTGGCGCCGGCTTCAAGCGGGTCCGTATCGGTGTCGGCCATCCCGGCAACAAGGAAAAGGTGGTCGGCCACGTGCTCAACGATTTCGCCAAGGCCGATCAGCCCTGGGTCGATAAACTGGTGGCGGCGATCGGCGATCAGGCAGCGCGGATCGTCAGCGGGGATGACAGCGGATTCATGAGCAAGATTGCCCTGGCCATGAACCCGGAACCGGTAAAACCGTCACCCGATCCGCAGGCAAACAATACGAAAAACAAGGAACAATAAGTATGGGTTTTAACTGTGGTATCGTCGGCCTGCCCAATGTCGGCAAATCAACCCTGTTCAACGCGCTGACGGCGACCGCCGGTGCGGAAGCGGCAAACTTTCCGTTCTGCACCATCGAGCCCAATGTGGGCCGGGTTTCCGTTCCCGATGACCGTTTGAAAAAGATTTCGGCGATCACCAAATCGGCAAAAATTGTTCCCACCCACCTGGAAATTGTAGATATCGCCGGTCTGGTCCGCGGCGCCAGCAAAGGCGAGGGGCTGGGCAATCAGTTTCTCGCCAATATTCGCGAAACCGATGCCATCATTCATGTCCTGCGCTGTTTCGAGGACGACAATGTAACCCACGTTGAGGGTGCCATTGATCCGATCCGCGACGCGGAAACCGTCGAGACCGAACTGATGCTGTCCGATATGGAAAGCCTGGAAAAACGCATTATCCCGCTGGAAAAGCGCGTGCGTGGCAACGACAAGGACGCGGTCCAGCAATTGTCGCTGGTGCAAAAATCCCTGGCCCTGCTCAGAGACGGCATTCCGGCGCGCAAGCTGATCGTCGCCGACGATGAGCGCAAGGCCTTCAAAATGCTGCAGTTGCTGAGCTCGAAGCCGGTTCTCTATGCCTGCAATGTGGAAGAAGACTCCGCCGCCATCGGCAATTCCCTGTCGGCCAGGGTGGCCGAAATGGCTGCCGCCCAGGGGGCAGAGACCGTTGTCGTCTCGGCCAAGATCGAAGAAGAAGTCTCGCAGCTCGGCAACGCCGAAGAAAAGGCCGAGTTTCTGGAAGCCCTCGGCCTCGAAGAAGCCGGCCTTGATCGGGTGATCCGGTCCGGCTACTCATTGCTGAAACTGATCACCTTTTTCACCACCGGCCCGAAGGAAACCCGGGCCTGGACCGTTTTCGACGGCGCCCTCGGCCCGCAGGCCGCCGGCGTCATCCATACCGATTTTGAGCGCGGATACATCAAGGCCGAAACCATTGCCTATCAGGATTTCATCGATCTGGGCGGTGAACAGGCGGTCAAGGATGCCGGAAAAATGCGCCAGGAAGGCAAAACCTACCGGGTCAAGGACGGCGATATCATGCTGTTCCGGTTCAACGTCTAGCCAATTTTGAATGCTGTTGATCGGGGTTCAACGGGCCAAACCGTCGCCCGAACGGCTTCTCATAACAACAAACAGGTAAATGACGGCGGTCGGGAACATCACCAGACTGTAGATGGCGCCCGGGATCATCATGGTTTTGGAACCGATCAGGGTGGCGGCGACAAAAATCGCCAAGGTGCCATTTTGCAGGCCACATTCAAAAGTGATGGCGGTTTTCTGTGCTCCGCCAAGCCCGGCCAGTTTTGCAATGACAACCGCCAGCGCCATCATGACCACATTGAGCGTTAACATGAGCGGACCCGCCTGCCTGAAATAATCAACGACATTGTTTCTTTCGGCCAGAATCGCGCCGGCAATGATCAATACAAAAAGAACCGAAGCGATAACTCTGGCTTTGCGTTCGAACCGGGCGGCGAAAGCGGCGGCGTAGCGTTTGACAGCCATGCCAATGACCACAGGAACCGTGGTAATGGCAAAAACACCAAACACCGTTTTGCCAATGGAAAGCTCAGGCGCTGTCGCAGCATCCATAAAGTGGATGATGGAAAAACTGACGATGAAGGGTAATGTGAGGACGGACAGCAGGCTGATGGTTGCCGTCAGGGAAACAGAAAGCGCCGTGTCGCCGCGCGCCATATAGGTCATCAAATTCGATGTGACCCCACCCGGACAGGCGGCGATAATCATGACGCCTACCGACAGCGCCGGATCCAGGATCCAGAAAGAGGTCAGGGCAAAAGCAATGAGCGGCAGGAAAATAATCTGGCTGATCGCGCCGACCACAAAATCTTTCGGCTGCGTGGTGACCCGTTTAAAATCCGCTACCGTCAGTTCCAGCCCGACCGAGAACATGATAAAGGCGAGCGACAAGGGGAGAACGATCTGCGTGATGACATTGCCTGTTTCCATCATCTGTCTTTCATCCGTTCTAAAACGTTTAACCCCGGGAAGATAACCAGAGGAATTTGGGGGGAGCAACACCAGTGTATAGCGGTGTCGCACTTGGTTTGTGAGTTTAGCGGCTTTAATCGACAGGGCGTTGTCTGCATTGAACGTAAAAGGAGGCATTACTTGAATGTTATCAAATAGTCGGCTGTTGTTAAGGGTTGTCGGACACCTGGCCTGGCTCAGCACCATCGACGGCCTCTGTTGGTCAGGTGTCGGACAAGCCTCAG
>JABMNT010000052.1 GCA_013203595.1 Rhodospirillales bacterium | reverse complement strand
CTGAGGCTTGTCCGACACCTGACCAACAGAGGCCGTCGATGGTGCTGAGCCAGGCCAGGTGTCCGACAACCCTTAACAACAGCGGGCAATTCTTACTGTTAAATGAGACATGTCTCCCTGTCAGCGGGAACCGATACCCGTGGCGGCATCGCGCCTAATGCAGGACCGCGGTTTCGGGGCGGTCTTCGGCCAGCAGGCGTTCGGCGGCCCGGGCAATGCGCAGCCACACGGCGCGGCCCCGGATATCGCCGGAATCCATCAAATGATCGGCGCGTATTTTTGCCCCGGCCGGCGCCATGTCGCCATAGGTGTCGACCAGCAGGTTCGCTGTCTTCAAGACTTCTGATTCAGTCGCCATGCGGTTACTCCTTTTGAATTTCCGCCAAAATCACAATATCCGTTAAATTAACGCCCAGCCGGTCTTCAACCACCACCACTTCGCCGTGCGCGACCATGCGGTTATTGGCATGGACTTCAATATCTTCACCAACGGCCCGGTTCAGTTCAACGACGGCGCCACGGCCGAGTTTGAGAATTTGCGACACAGGCATCATCGACGTCCCCAGGACGGCGGTAATCTCGACCTCGACATCAAGAAGCGCTTCAAGTTCGGTGAACTTGAGACGGACGCTGTCAGCACCTGAGCCACTGTCTGCCATAATTCAATTGTATCCTTATTTCGTGTTGTTAACTATGCGCCTGTTTCGGTTAATAGGGGGTTAAGCGTCACCTGTCGAAGCGAATCGCAGTCTAGCACAGATTTCTGAAATTAGATGCCTCCTCCTTGGTCAATCAGTCCGGTCAATAATTCGATGCGCTCGAGCAACTGATGCAGGGGTGCGTCCCGGTAGCCGCGGGTTTCCAGCTGTTTGACGGAATTGATCAGATAGTCCCGGTTGAGGCCACCTTCACCCGCCGCATGCATGATGGTTTCGGCCGATACATCAAGCCCCAGATCACCGGCATAGGTCGGGTGAGTGGGGTCGGCGACAAAGCTGTAGGCCTGCACCGTTTGCCGGGTTTTTTCCAGTTCAACGGCAATGCTGACGGGGCGGTAGGCATAACCGATCAACTCGCGTTCATTCAGGTAATCGACGGCCTTTGCCCAGTCGGGCCGGGCCACCCGAAAGGCAACGCCCTGGCAGTGGCCCCCCTCATCGAGCCCTAAAACCAGCCCCGGTTGCTCCGGCGTGCCCCGGTAGTGGTGTGAAAAAATACAGAAGGACCGGTGATAACCATGGAGCATGGCCTGTTGCTGCTCAATAAAGGGAAAGCCGGGATTCCACATCAAAGAGCCATAACCGAACACCCATTCCAGCTCAGCGGTGTCCGGGTCGCGCTGCGCGGTGCTGTCGGTCACGGTCATCAGGACCCTGATTGAATGGCCCGTTCAAGGAAATCCAGGCGGTCCTGGCCCCAGAACATATGCGCGCCATAAACATAAGTGGGCGCGCCGAATACGCCGACTTCCATGGCCTCGGCCGTATTTGCCTCCCACACAGCGGTCACCGCCGCACTGTTTGCTGCGGCCAGCAGGGCCTGGCCATCCAGCCCCTGGGCGTTGGCGATGTCGATGGCTGTCTGCGGATCGGCAATGTTGCGTTCCTCTGCCCAGACCGCGCGCAGGAAAGCTCCGGCCAGACCGATGCCGTCGGCGCCGTCCAGGTTGGCAGCGATCACCATGCCCGCCGCATCGCGGTCATTGGCCGGAAAAAACGCCGGCTCGAGGGTCAGGGGAATGTTTAAATGCCGGCGCCATCGCTCGAGTTCCTGAAACCGGTAGGCCTGACGGGCCGGTGCCCGTTTGGCCAACGGCAGACCGCCGGTTTGTGAAAAGATCGCGCCCATATTGACCGGCTTGATGACAACCGCCGCGTCCTGGCGCTTGGCCAGGGCGACCAGTTGGTCATGGCCCATGTAGGCGTAGGGGGGAAACCAGGGTGAGGTAATAATCGATCTGAGCCATGGGTAAATGTCCTGTATGTGAAGTTGGCCCCAATGATTGCCTTTGTCCGCCTCAGGTCAAGGAAAATAGCGGCGGCCACGGCCGGGCTGCTGGTGAGGGGAATTTACAGGGTGTGCTCATTGCTCCGGGAGGCGGCAAAACCATTTGTTAACACATCTGGCTTAGGGTTTTTATGGGCCACTCGGGTTTGACGTCCGGGCTGGTTCATTTCAACGGGTTCATTCCCATACCTTCAAAGGGTTATTGTCATGCTGCAAGCACCATCCAAGGGTCACAAAGTTTTTGAAATCGCGATTTATAATCAGGACGTCAGATCATTGGTCAAAGAGAACCAGAGCCACAGTTTTTTTCATGACCATTGGGCGGACTGCCAGTTGCAGGACATTCTCGCCAAAAACGAACGGGAAGCCCGTGAACTGATTGAAAGCCGGTTTCCGGCCGACGACGGGTTTGTCGTTGAATCGGTAAACGTCACTTCTTTCTAGCCGCCCTGGCGTCTGATCAGGCGCCCATCCGCGCCTTACGCCATGTGTCTGCTGATGCGAAAAAGCAGATTACGGGCCAGCCAACGGCCATTTTAATGCCTGTGCGCTGAGCGGCGTTGTGACCCCATCGGGGTATGTCCCCGTCCCTCCCTTCAGCCTTTAATAAATCGTGCTGGTGCCGGAACAGGCGCTGGGCTACATCATGCAAATCTCGTTTCTTGCATCCTGTTCTGGCCCTTATTCCGGTATCGCAAATGATCAAGTTTCGCTCAATTCACGACCTTGCCAATCCCATTGACCAAAAGGCCCTGGTCGAAGCCCGCCTTCTGTTCTGGGAGGCCTTCCCCAGTGAGCCGGAGGGCATAGAGCGGATCGAACGCCTGCTGCGCAACCGGGCCCGGCTCGATTTTGACCCGATCCTGCTGGTCGCTGAAAACCAGAGCGGGGTGGTGATCGGGATCGCCTTCGTATTTTATTTTCCTGAACAGCATTTCGGTTATCTGCAGTATATCGCCAGTGATCCGAAACGGGCCGCGCGCGGCATCGGCGGTGCGCTCTATGAAGCCATGCGCGAACTCCTCGTCGCCCGTGGCGGGCAGGGGGTGTTGCTGGATGTGCCGCCGGATGATCCGAAAATGGTGTCGGATCCGAAATCACTTCCCCTGAACCGCAAGCGGATCGGCTTCTACGAAGGCTATGGCGCACGGATTGTCGAGGGCAGCGACTGGGACGTGGTTCCCAATCAGCGCAACGAGTACTACCTGACCCAGTTGATGTTCGATCCTCTGGGCCGCACACCCCGGCTCGGGCGGGCAAAGGCGCGGGCGGCCATTGGCCGCATCCTGATGGCCCAGTTCGGTTACGTTGCCGATGATCCGTTTGTGCTGCAGATCGTGCGCTCGTTCAAGGATGACCCGGTCCGTCTGCGCCCGGCCCGCAAACCGGCGGACGTGAAACCGATCGTACCCGGAACCCGACTGCGGCCGATTTCCATTGTTGTCGCCCGCGGGCACAACATCCATCACGTCAAGGCCCGGGGCTACGTGGAGCGGCCGATCCGGGTTCGCCAGATCCTGAAAGGTCTGGAGGGCCTGCCGATCACCGAAGTGGCGCGCAAGTATTTCCCCAACCGGCATGTGACCGCCGTGCACGACGAGAAGCTGGTTTCCTACCTGCGTGCGGTGTGCAAGATTCTCGATGATAAAGCGATCGTCTATCCGGAAGTGTTTCCGATCCGGCGCCCGGACCGGGCACCGGCGGCCCTGGTCGACCGGGTCGGCTATTTCTGTGCCGATACTTTCACCCCGATCACCAGCGCCGTCTATGCCGCAGCCCGGCAAAGCGTTGATGTGGCCCTGACTGCGGCCGAACTGATCCAGCAGGGCGAGCGCTTTGCCTATGCCCTGTGCCGGCCGCCGGGCCACCACGCCGAGCGCCGGATCTTCGGCGGTTTCTGTTATTTCAACAATTCAGCCATCGCCGCCAATTTCCTGTCCGCCAGCGGCAAGGTGGCACTGCTCGATATCGACTACCACCACGGCAACGGGGCGCAGGACATTTTCTATGCCCGCGATGACGTGCTGACGCTGTCGATTCACGGTCATCCGCGCCACGCCTACCCGAACTTTTCCGGCTATGCCGACGAGCGGGGCGAAGGCGCGGGCCTCGGTTTCAACCGCAACTGGCCCACCGAAGCGCCGGTTGACGACAAGCGTTATCTGAAAATCCTGGACGAGGCATTGCCGGTGCTGCGCCGGTTTCAGCCGCGCTATCTGGTGGTGTCGCTTGGCTTCGATATCATGAAGGGTGATCCCACCGGCAGTTTTGATATCTCCACCGACGGCCTGCAGCAGATCGCCGGCCGCATCGCCGGGCTCGGGCTGCCGACCCTGATCGTCCAGGAAGGCGGCTACGCGGTGCGTAACCTGCGGGTCGGCGCCCAGAAGTTTTTTGCCGCGCTGGCTGATTCCTGGTTTGCCGGCTAACGGACTGTTTCTGCTAATATCCCCGGTGAAGGGGAGGGGGTGCCGATCAAATCGTTGGGCCATGGTTCCGAAGTCGCTCACCCAGACCCACGGATTACATCTATTTATATGTATTTATACTGCATTGATTAGCTGTTAATCTCGTGTAGCCAAAGAACACTTACTATTTGTTCTGATTGTGCTTTGGGCCGGATACGGGAAGTGCCTAGAAACCTATGCGTTATCAGGTGTTTAATTTGTTTACTATCAGTTTTATTAAAAATGATATGGAAACGGGCCCCGTTTTATCAAGTTCCTTTGATCCCTATCTGGTTATACTTTCCATCATCATCATTTGTTTCGGGACTTTTGTCACACTTCAACTGGCAAGCCATAGACAAACGGCGGAAAGCCATCTGCAGAAACTTGCCTGGGGGGTCGCTGCTGCGGGCACGATCGGGGCCAGTATGTGGGCGATGCACTTTATCGGGATGCTGGCCCTAAAACTCCCAATTCCGGTTTCCTACGAACTTTTGGGCACGTTGTTTTCAATGGTCATGGCGATGATTTCCGGAAGCTTTGTTGTCTATGCATTCGCCAGCAATAAGCAAAAGATAACTGAAATACTTGTAAAGGCCGGGTTGCTGGTTTTGAGCGCTGAGCTGATGCATCTATCAGGTATGGCTGCAATGGAAATCAACGCGGCCAGCCTTTATGATCCCTATCACTTCGCCTCGGCAATAGCGGTTTCCTTTGGTCTTGCAGGGGCTGCCATTTACATTTGGCAACGCAGCGAACATGTGAGGGCTGCGGGTTTTTTCCGAAAAGAAAAGCTGTGGGTTGTCTTGGCAACGGGATCGGCTTTTGCAGGGTTGCATTACGCCAGCCTGTTCGCCTTGAATTTTGTCGCTCTTGAAGAGGCTGTCATCGAACCCGTCCCGGCTGGTTCGATGATATTGGCCGTCGCGGTTAGTGCCGTTGTCTTGATAATAATTGTAACCGCACTGATCTCTTCGCTGGTCGGTCGGCGGCTGGAAATACTTGCTGCCCTGGAAAAAGAAATAACTGAGCGCACGAAAATTGAACAGGTATTGAACAGCAGTGAACAGCAGTTCAGGGCCCTGGTCGAAAGTGTTCCGGCGGCAATTCTGATTCGGGATTTGCAAGGCTACAGCCTGTATGCCAACAAGACATTTGGCGATTGGCATGGGGTTGGACAGGATGCGCTTATCGGCAAAACCCTGGACCATATTGTCCCGCCGGAATTGCTGGCGGAATTTGAAGCCAAGGAGCGCGAAGTAAAAGAATCGCGGGGCATTGTTCAGATTGAGCGCCGCGTATCCTACAAGGACGGTACGGTCCGAAATGTCCTGGATCAGAAATTCCCTATTTTTGAGGCTGATGGCAGTTTCATTGCCATCGGCACCATTCTCAACGATATCACGCAAATTTCACAAGCCAAGGCGCAGTTGCTAAGAAATGAAAAGCAGTTTGCCGATTTTTTTGAAGTCTCTTCAGACTGGTTTTGGGAAATGGATGCTAATCTGCGGGTGATTTGGCTTTCTGATAATTTTGAAAGCATAAATGGTGTCCCGCGAGAAGGATTTTATGGAAAAACCCGCGAGGAATTTACCGGCGCAGAGCATGACCGGGTTACCTGGGATAGCCATATCGAGAGCCTGAATAATCGCCTTCCGTTCAAGAACTTCGAGTATGCGCGCGGTGGCCTGTCGGGAGGCACCCGTTGGATTCGTGCGAGCGGCGTTCCGATCTTTGATCCGGATGGAACGTTCTCCGGTTATCGGGGCAAAGCAACCGATGTGACAGACATCAAACGCACGGACCAGAGGAGGCAGGAGCTGGAGCGCCTGTTTACCACATTTATCGAACATTTGCCGATGGCTGTTATCATTAAAGATTCTGAATTTCGCTGTCTGCATGCCAATTCGTGCTGGCACCAGTGGCATAATCCCGACAACGTACCCATAATCGGTAAAGTATTGGATGATTTTGTACCACCGGCATTTGCCGAAGCTGTCAGACTACAGGAAACGCTGGTTTTCACTGAATTGAAGCCTGTTGAATCCGAGCAGATGACCTTTACCAGCAATGGCCAGGCATTGACGACGTCGTTCATCACCTTTCCAATTCTCGACCAGACAGATAACGTCATTGCCGTTGGAAACATCAATATCGACATCAGTCTGCGAAAGCAGATGGAAGAAGACCTGCGTTTGGCGCTGATTAAGGCGGAAGAGGCAAATCAGTCAAAATCCCAGTTCCTGGCGACCATGAGCCACGAGCTGCGCACGCCGCTGAATGCAATTATCGGTTTCAGCGAGATGTTGGTGGGGCAGTATTTCGGTCAGTTGGGCAATGATAAATATAAGGAATATGCGTTCGATATCCTTGGAAGTGGTGAGCATTTACTGGCCCTTATCAACGATGTCCTCGATATCTCGGCGATTGAGATCGGCGAGCAGGAAATTCAACCTGAATTTCTGGACCTGGCCGGTTTGCTGGCGGAATGCCTGAAAATGGTTGAGCAGATGGCGGAGAAGAAAAATGTCCGCGTGACCATTAACAACCAGGAGGCTTTGCCAAAAATCAAAGCCGATGCGACGACCCTCAAGCAGGTTGTTCTCAATCTTGTAAATAACGCGGTCCGTTATTCCAATCCGGATGGAGAGGTGATTGTGTCATCCGCCATGGAGGCGGGTGGCGTTGTTATTCGGGTATCTGACAATGGGGTTGGCATCGACGACAAATTAATCCACCGGGTTACGGAACCCTTTGTCAAGGGCCAGACCGATGTATCCATTGCCCACGACGGCGTTGGCCTGGGACTGTATATCGTAAAACAGATCGTGTCCGCTCACAGGGGTTACCTGGAAATTGAAAGCGAGAAAGGGAAGGGGACCGTGGTTACCGTCAGGCTGCCCCAGCAATAAACGGATTAACCCTGACGCTTAAAATTTCAAGATACCGCCTTTGAATTTTAGGGAACAGGTCCTGTCTTTGACGGTCGCCTGTCGGTATCTGGCTATTTCCGTTTTGCCGCCCGCCAGGTGCTTGTCACAAGGATTACCGCGCAACCGAGAAACAGCAGCGGCGCATCCCAGCCGGGGTCGACCGGTAATTTCGGCAATTGAAGGGTGCCAAAGGCAATCCACACAAGGATACCGGCTGAAAACCAGACGTCATCAATAAACAGCGAAAACAGCTCGGTGACCGCCGCATAGAGCCAATTCATAACACTTCCTCCACAGCAGTTGACCGGCGGGCGACCTG
The DNA here is from genome assembly GCA_013203595.1 of Rhodospirillales bacterium. Taxonomy (GTDB): domain Bacteria; phylum Pseudomonadota; class Alphaproteobacteria; order Rhodospirillales; family Casp-alpha2; genus JABMNT01. Next base: position 2,879 of record JABMNT010000052.1, on the reverse strand, counting down.
AACCGACAAAAATGCAGCGACCAAAAAGCCGGCGATCAGCCCGATGATTGCCAGATCTTCGCCGGGCCAGGCCAGCCCGGCCCCTTCACCGATCCAGAACACACCAAAAGCCGACAGAAGTACGCCGACCGTGAACTTGAGGGTGTTTTCGGGCACCTGTGCAAGGGGCCGGTGAACGATGACGCCGACAACACAAACCAGCAGAAGCGCTGCGCCGGCGCCGACTGCGGCCGGAACAAGGGACGCCCCGGTCGAGCCAACGGCGATGACAATGAAAATCACCTCCAGCCCTTCAAGGACGACCGCCTTAAAACTGGTGATCAGTGCGATCGGATCCCATCGCCCGATCGGCCGGCCGGCCTCCTTCAGAAATTCTGTTTCTTTGGCATAAATGGCCACCTCATCGTGCAGCGCAATGACCCCGGCCGAGCGGAGCACCGCCTTGCGTAACCACCGCATTCCAAATAACAACAGCAATATACCGACAACCAGTTGCAGCCAGGTGATCGGCACAAAGGAAAGAAGTGGCCCGAAGATGGCGACAAGCACAATCAGCAGAACGGCACCGGCACCGGCGCCAATCAGGGCAGGTCGCCAGCCGCGAACTGTGCCCACCGCAAGTACGATCGTTAACGCCTCGACAAACTCCACCATTGAGGCGAGAAAGGCCGCTACGGCAACCGTGGCGGACGAGGTTGTGATTCCCCAGGAGATCAAATCCATGATGTTCCCTTCATTTTTTCTGGCGGGGATTGCATATTCCAAAGTAGTGTTTGCAACGCAGTCGTCATATCATGTAGTAAATACGACAAGACGAGTCAATAAGGATCATTGTTCATGACCCAGCAAACTTTCGCCGACCGCGTGTCAGCCGCCATCGCGGATATGCGTCCTGCGGAGCAGCGTGTCGTGCGTTTCTTTCTGGACAACCGCGAGGCGACGCTGTTTGAGTCGGCAGTATCGCTTGCCGAAAAGGCCGGGACCAGTGATGCGACGGTGATCCGTGCGGTGAAGTCGCTGGGGTTTTCCGGCATGGAAGAAATGCGGCGTTCCCTGGCTGATGAAATGCGCGCCAACCCGTCGCCGTTCAACCGAATGGAGCGGACGCTGAACGATGTCGGTGACGACTTGATTTCGGCCCTCGACATGACCATTGATATTCATCTGAAGGCGCTTGAGCGCCTGCGCAGCGACGTCTCGGCGGAAAATTTTCAAAGTGCCGTTCACTCTATTGTCGCCGCAAAACGCGTCACTATTTTCGGTATCGGGCCCTCAAGTGCAATGGCCGACTATTTTTCAATGCAGCTAAAACGGTTTGGCGTTGAGGCGACGAGCATTACCCAAACCGGAATTCTTCTCGCCGATCAGTTACTGGATCTGAGGCAGGGTGATCTGATGATGATTTTCGCCTATGGCCGAATATATCCTGAATTGGCGTCCATTCTCGATCAGTCGGCCAGGCGCGGGGTCTCGACGGTTCTGTTTTCCGATACGCTCGGGGCAATCCTGCGCGATCAGGTTGATTTGGTTCTTCCGGTACAGCGTGGACGTACCGACATGCTGAGCATGCATACGACAACCCTTGGCCTGATCGAAGCGCTGTTGGTGGGCGTGGCAAAATCACAACCGGAAAAGACCATGACCAGTCTGAAGTCGCTGAATGAGCTGCGCTCGCAAGTGGTTGGTAAACCCATGGACCTGCCGGCATCCTGAAAAATATCGGGAAAACGTCCCGCCACGGTTCAGGGCATGAGCGGCGTGTTCACCATCACTCATTCACATCAGGACTGTATTTCAGCTCGCCGGCGCGGAAATACTGGCTCGCCGACTGGTACCAGGAGATGGCTTCACTGATCAATTCAGCGTCCGGGGCGGCAGGGACGGCCGGTTGCAGGGCAAGACCATCTGTGACCTCAGGCGGCTGGTTGACATCAAGAACCACCAGCCTGCCGTCTTTCATATAGCCCAGCTTCTGATAGGTGCTGATGAAGGCCCGTTCGCGCCCGGGCGCAAGACTGAAAATGTCATAGCCGAAAAACCGGCTCTGGTAGTCGACACCCAGCCATCCCAAAAGGCTCGGGCCCACATCAACCTGGCTCATCAGCCGTTCCATGGTGGCGGGCTCGATCAGTTTCGGCGCATACCAGATCATCGGAATATGATAGCGCCATACGGGAAGGTCGGTCTTGCCGGCGGCTTTCGCCGTGTGATCGGCAATGAAGATGAACAGGGTGTTATCGAACCAGGGTTTGTTTGAACTGCGGCGGATGAAATCGCCAATCGCCCAGTCCGTATATTTGACCGCACCTTCCCGGTATTTCTGCGCCAGATCAATACGGTTTTCGGGAAAGGTATAGGGACGGTGATTGGATGTCGTCATGATATGGGTAAAGAACCGGTTTCCCCTGGCATATTCCCGGTCCATTTTCAGCATGGCCAGGGTATAAAGATCCTCGTCCGCGATGCCCCATACGTTTTGGCCGTGTACCGTCAGCCCTTCCTTTTCCATGTCGGTGCGGTCAACAACCGTATATTCGTTGGCGCCGAAATAGGCGTTCATGTTGTCGAAAAAACCGTAGCCGCCATAAATCCAGTAGGTTTTCCAGCCGTTTTCCCTGACTTCTTCACCGAGGGTTTCCAGCCCGTTATTTGCCGGCCGGCGGACGATACTCTGGCCCGGCGTCGGCGGCGTGCCAATGGACAGGGCTTCCAGACCACGCACGGTTCGGGTTCCTGTGGCATAGATATTCTTAAACAGCAGCCCCTGGTTGGCCAGTTTATCCAGTTCCGGTGTAATCCCCAGTTTGTTGCCAAAAGCCCCCAGATAATCGGCCGACAGGCTTTCAATGGTCACCAGCACCACATTGACGTTTTTCTGT
>JABMNT010000051.1 GCA_013203595.1 Rhodospirillales bacterium | reverse complement strand
GGATAAAGCTATTGAGAATGGAATTGTTGAGGCGGACGCCCTATTGAGGTCTGAAGATATTGATGATTTGATATTCGCGCCAGGGTTTTCCACAGCAGAAAAAGTGACGGATGTTTCCGGGCGTGGTGTTGGAATGGACGTGGTCAGACGATCGATCAATGATCTTGGTGGACGTGTTTCGGTAACATCAATACCTGGCAAGGGGGCACGGTTTCTTCTCTCCCTCCCCCTTACTCTGGCCGTTTTGGATGGCATGATCATCAAGGTCGGCCCAGAAAAGTACATTTTACCCTTGGCTTGTATCATTGACAGCCTGCAGCCGAGTAAAGAAGAAATTAAGTCGGTTATGCACCAAGCTCAGGTGATCAAACACCGTGGCAACTATGTTCCCGTAATATCGTTGGCATCTTTATTTAACAAAGGTGAAAACGTTTCAGATCCAAGTGATGGACTGATTGTTTTTGTGGAAACGGGTTTTGGGAATACTCTAGGGCTCATCATTGATGATATTATTGGTCAAAACCAGATCGTTATAAAAAGCCTGGAAGAGAATTATCTTAAAATTGAAGGTGTTTCCGCTGCGACCATACTGGGAGACGGACGAGTGGCCTTGATACTCGATGTCGACGGGATTGAAAACATGCTCATTTCCAAAAAAGCAATATCCTCTTTTCCTGCCAACCCCCTTCTTTTGGAAAGTGAGACCAGATTGTGACTAGCAAATTAATGCAAAATCAAGGCGCAGCCGGTTTACCGGCAAAACTACCCACCGTTTCCGGGCAGGAGCTGGGAGATACTGAACTGCAATACATAACCTTCAGCATAGGGGATGAAGAATATGGCGTGGATATCCTCGCGGTAAGAGAAATCATTGCCTGGACCTCGGTAACCCATCTCCCCAATACCAAGGATTATGTGCGCGGCGTCATCAACCTTCGTGGCAATATTTTGCCGGTATTTGACTTGAGGTGTCGTTTCAATATGGGCCTAACAGAAGCGACAGAAACGCACGTTATAATTATTGTTAATGTGAACGATAAGCTGATCGGGGTATTGGCTGACTCGGTTTCACAGATTCTGATGATCAATGGATCTGAAGTTCGGGCCGTACCAGAATCCGGATTAATGGTTGATCAAAAATATTTGGCAGGCTTTGCCTCATCGGGATCCAGAATGGTTGCGATATTAGATATCGACTGCTTGTTTGACCCCGCAGTATTGAATGAAAGTATCGAAACTGCGCATTCCGTAATTGCATCGTAGAATCATATGAAAATTACTGGAACGATTACGTCCTCGTGAAATCGTTAAAAATAGAACTTTCGACACGTCGGATCAGTTCATAACCCATGGAGAGTTAAATGTTCGGAATAGCCAAATTGATTTCCAAATGGACGATCAAGAAAAAAATTACAATTGGCATTTTTCTTCCTACGGCCCTGCTGGTTGCACTCGGCATTGTATCCCTCTTGAGCGTCCGAACATTAACGACAACATTTAAGGTAGTCGAACAGGCGCAGACCGTTATTTCCAAGTCTGAACACATCATGGTGTCTGCTGTGGATATGCAAACGGGTCTTAGAGGTTATCTTTTGGCTGGTAAGGAAAATTACCTGGAGCCTTATACCAACGGTTCGAAAGAAGCCTTCAAGACCATAAAAGACCTTCAGGTATTTGTCGCGGACAATCCCAAACAAGTTGGGCGGCTTGGCGAGATACATGGTTTTCTGAGCGAATGGCAAAGTATTATTGCAAACCCTGCGATTGCGATCCGGCGTCAAAGCGACTTAAACGTTTCCCTAAATACATTGTCCACGATTGTAGGAGAGGAAAAGGAAAAAGTTTTATTTGATGAATTTCGTGCTGTTGTTCGGTCCTTTCAGGACGAAGAACGCAAGTTGATGGTCTTGCTCCGGGATTCAAATACTGACTCTGTCCAGCAGACCAACATTATAATCGCTGTTGTTGGGGTGTTCGGGCTGTTTATTGCTTTGTTCTTTGGCCGAATTGCCTCCCGGGAAGCATTGCAGCGCACAGCCGCACTGCAGGGTGCACAAGCAAACGTGATGATTGCCGATAAAGATTACAATATTATTTACCTTAACGACAATATGCTGAAGACGTTTCAAGAATCCGAAACGGAAATACGAAAAGCCTTCAATAACTTTTCCGTTGATCGGTTGATCGGCACGAATATGGATGATTTCCACAAGGACGAAAACCATCAACGCGGGATAATGCAAAATTTACGTGGAGCTCATGCAACGGAAATAAAAATAGGTCAAAAAACGTTTAGTTTGATTGCCTCCCCCATCCTGGAGGGGGGAAACCGATTGGGGACCGTCGTTGAGTGGTGCGATTTAACTGAAATTAGAGATAAAGAACAATATGAAGTCAGGATAACGCGCGAAGCTCTTCGAATCAGAGCGGCCCTGGACGTGGCGACAACCAATGTAATGGTCGCCGATGACGATTTTAACATCGTATATATGAACACAACGATGTTTAAAATGTTCAAAAATGCAGAATCAGATATTCGTAAACAGTTGCCAAACTTTCAGACGACCCGATTGATTGGCACAAACATGGACGAATTTCATATCGACCCCAGTGTTCAGCGTAATTATATGCAGAACCTGGCAGGAACCCGCCATAGTACGCTGAAAATAGGCGGGCGACTTTTTGCGCACATAGCAACAACGGTAACGGATGAAAGTGGTCGCCGCATTGGTACCGTTGTTGAATGGGAGGACCGCACTGAAGAAGTTGCAATGGAAAATGCTGTGTCTTCAATGCTGAAATCAGTTTCGGAAGGCAATTTGTCGACAAGGCTCAATGTCGAAATCGAAGATCAGTTCATGCAGAACCTGATAAACTCGATGAACTCTTTAACTGAAACCATTAGCAATGTCATGGACGATATTTCTTCGACGATCGGAGCACTTGCGGAAGGCGATTTGTCGGTTCGCAACAAGGATATCTATGAAGGTGTTTTCGCAGAAATCAGTGAAAGCACAAATACCGCCATTGACCGACTGCGAGTCACTGTTGAGACAATAGGAGATGCGTCAATCGAAGTTGGCAATGCTTCGAAGGAAATGAAGGCAGGTAGCGTTGACCTATCGCACCGGACAGAACAACAGGCGGCAAATCTTGAAGAAACAGCAGCTTCCATGGAAGAGGTTGCTGCAACAATAACTCAAAATGCCAACAATTCCGACGATGCAAACAAATTGGCGTCAGATGCACGGGAACAGGCCAATAAAGGTGGTGAAATTGCGGAGAACGCTGTTATCGCAATGAACAAGATTAAAGAATCCTCAGGACAAATATCAGAAATTATTGGTGTTATCGATGAGATTGCCTTTCAAACAAACTTACTGGCCCTTAACGCAGCCGTGGAAGCGGCACGGGCTGGAGATGCCGGAAAGGGATTTGCCGTCGTTGCGGCAGAAGTCGGAAAACTTGCCTTGCGATCCTCTGATGCGGCCAAGGAGATTAAAGGACTCATTGCCGGAAGCAGTGTTGAGGTTAGTTCGGGTGTTGAACTCGTTGAAAATGTGGGCAAATCATTAAATGAAATAGTTAAATCTGTTGGCTCTGTTGCAGACCTGATTTCTGAAATCTCTGTTGCCAGCCGCGAGCAGGCGAACAGTGTACAGGAAATCAATTCGGCAATTTCGAAGCTGGATGAAATGACTCAGCAAAATTCTGCTCTGGTAGAAGAATACACTGCGTCAACCGGAGCTTTAGAAAGCCAATCAGACTTTTTAATGGAATCAGTCTCTTTCTTCAAAATTGAAGGCAGCACTTCCAATAACAACCGGCGGGCCGGTGGTCATCGAACAGAAATCAGACAAAATAGAAAAAAGTCGGCTCAACAACCGGTAAAAATACAGCAAACCACATTTGATGACGAAGAAGGCTGGGAAGAATTCTAGTCTCCTGTTCTTTGCTTTAAGACGAAACTGCACGATGGAATGTTTATAATATGCTTGCTCAGCCCTTCAATTTACCAAGGGAGTTCCCAATAACCCAAAGGGATTTTGATTATATTGCGGGTTTGGCAACGGAGCGGACAGGAATCGTGTTTGGCATCAATAAAGTAGATTTGATTTATACACGATTGTGCCGAAGGCTCAGAAAACTACAGTTTAATACATTTAAACAATACGTTGAGTTTTTAAAGAAGGATGAAAACGGTGACGAAGTACTAGCCTTAATAAATTCTTTGACAACAAACATGACGTCCTTTTACAGGGCTCCAGATCATTTTACTCATTTGGGAAAAGACGCAATTCATGAGATGCTCGAACACCTGTCCCGAAAAAAAACCAATAGAATACGAATATGGTCTGCGGGATGTTCAACGGGGGAAGAGCCCTTCTCGATAGCGATGACGGCCATACAGACATTGGGTATGCGGCTTGATAAATTGGACCTGAAAATTCTGGCAACTGACATTGATACAAATATATTAAGTCAGGCATCGGCGGGTATTTACGAAGAATCCAAGCTTGCCGATATCAGTCCCGCAGATCGGAAATCTTTTTTTAAGAAAGATAAAAACAATCAGCACCCCTCCTGGAAGGTTAATGATCGTGTTCGCTCTTTGGTTACTTTTAAAAGCCTTAACCTCCTTGGAAAGTGGCCAATGCAGGGACAATTCGACGCTATTATGTGCCGTAATGTGATGATCTATTTTAATGCGGAGATTAAGAAGAAGCTGGTCTTCAGGCTGTCCGATATCCTTCGACCAGGTGGATGGCTTTATTTGGGAAACTCAGAATCCATTACGTTTCCATGCCCCGACCTGTCGCGAGAAGGAAGCACGATATACCGGAGGACGATTTGATTCAAAACCACACGACCGGCTCAAGCTCCTCTCGCAATGAAAACTCTCTATACACGGGGGTTCATCAGTATTTCGACAAACGAACAAAGCGTAAGATGGTCCGTATTGGGGCGGGCTCTTATTACGTATCCTCTGGTGGAGATGAAATACTTACAGCGGTTCTTGGCTCGTGCGTTTCTGTTTGTGGATACAATCCGGAGTCCGGGATCGGTGGAATGAATCATTTTATGCTGCCCTTTACATCCCGGTCAGACACTTCACCGATTGCGTCTGACTTGCGTATTGGTGTACATGCGATGGAAATTCTAATTAACGAAATCCTGTCATCGGGCTGCCCGCGTGAAAAAATAAAAATAAAAGTTTTTGGAGGCGCAAACCTTATCGACTCTATGCACCCCATTGGCACAAGCAATGTAGCTTTTACGCTGAATTATCTGGAACGAGAAAAAATATCGGTCGTTGCAGAAGATACCGGGGGAAACGCTCCCAGACGGGTTGAGTTTTCACCCGCAACGGGGGCCGCTCGGGTAAAGCTGGTTAAAGATGAAGCTATAAGCGAAGTGAAAGCGGAGGAAGAAACTTTTCGCAATTCTCTTGAAAGTCCTAAACGCAACTCTGATTTCGAGTTATTCTAGTAAGTCGGGAGCTTTAAATAGTGAAAATGATTAAAGTCTTGATTGTTGACGATTCTGCGATCATGCGAAGTATACTTTCAGAGATACTCGGATCTGATCCGGGGATTGAAATTATCGGTACAGCACCTGACGTACAGGTTGCCCGCCGTAAAATTAAGGCCCTTAATCCAGATGTGATAACCTTGGATGTTGAATTGCCAGGCATGGATGGCATTTCATTTCTTCAGAAAATAATGCAACTGAGACCTACCCCCGTCGTTATGATATCTGGTCATACCCAGGAAAATTCTGAGGTCGCGCTGAAGGCTCTGGAAATGGGGGCAATCGACGTTATTGGAAAATCCGCAATCAATGTCGATTTGTCCATCTCCGGAAAATCAGATGAAATCAGAGAAAAAGTAAAATCTGCGGCCAATGCAAATGTCGCTGGCATCAGATCTGGTCAGTTATCCGCTGATAAGAAGCCAACGGGGCAGATCAGCAGTTCGAATTTGACATCTGACAAACTGATTTTTGTGGGTGCTTCCGCTGGTGGCGTAGAAGCGATGAGGCAGGTAATAGGTCGTTTGCCTCCAGATTGCCCGCCATTGCTGTATACGCAACATATGCCGAAAGAATTTACGGGGCCGTTTGCCAAACGGCTCAATGACGGAAGTGCTCTGCAAGTACATGAAGCAGAGGACCAGATGCAAATCAACCAGGGGCATATATATTTAGCTCCTGGTAATGCTCATCTGTCCATTTCGCAGCGTAAGGGAAGTTTTTATTGCAGGCTTGATCGAGGCGACCCGGTTAATGGTCATCGACCTTCAGTGGATGTCTTGTTCCGTTCTGCAGCCCAACTTCTGGGTAAAAAAGCGATTGGGGTTATATTGACGGGCATGGGTAAAGATGGAGCTGCAGGGCTCTTGGAAATGTCTCAGGCGGGTTCCTTTACGCTTGGCCAAGACAAGGCGACGTCACTAATTTATGGAATGCCCCGTGTTGCAATGGAAATGGGGGCTGTGTCCATGCAGGCTTCTCTGCGGCGTATTCCTGAAGAAATTATGAATGCCTGTAGAAAAATCGATGGGCGATCCTCTGCCAAGGGCAGTGAGTTTGCGGAGCCCAGTAAAAAATAGAGAGGCCGGTTATATGTCTTACGAAATGGATATGGATCCGATTGTACTAAGCTTAAGAGACAGCTACATCGAAACTGCGATGGAAAAACTGGATTCATTTGATACGTCTATCGATATTTTAAAGAAAGACTTCGAAGGAAGCTCGGAAGCAATGACTGCTTTTCGCGGTGACGTTCACAGCCTGAAAGGAGTTAGTGGAACCTTTGGGTTTCCTCTAATCAGTGTCATATGCCACAGACTGGAGGAATATATCCAGGTAGAGAGACCTTATTCACGCGAAGAATTCGAGCATATCCAAGTCTTCTCTGATCAAATGAGAACGATAGTGGAGCAACGAGAAAATCCGAATAACGACATCTCTGAGCAAATACTGGCCGAATTGCCAACCCCCAATACCGCATTTATTCAGCCTCAAAAATCCAACGGATTAAAAGTAGTTTTAGTGAGCCCAATGGCGGCACTTCGGCAAATGGCGGAGTTCTACTTGTCCGATCTCGGCTGTCAGATTACGGCCACAGAATCGCCCATAGAAGCTTTTAGATTTATTGTTGAACAGCGTCCTGATCTGATCATCACTTCTGTCCAAATGCAGCAGTTAAGTGGCATTGATCTCGGGCGGGCCGTGTCAGAGATTTCTTTTTTAAAGACAACAAAGATCGCCTTGATGACAAGCTCCGCCGACGTGGGTGATCTCAGCAGAGGAATCCCCGATAAGTTTTTGGCCATCCGTACGGATCAATTGGAGGATGATATCTCGGAAGCCATCGAAAGCATGATATCTGCGGATATAGGCTAATGAACTGAATTTTTGGAAAAGCGATCAGACGAATGGAAAATAAAATAGATCCCGGACTCGCGGAAGTAAAAAAACTGTTTTTTGAGGAAAGTCTGGAATTTCTGAATGACACTGCACTCCGCCTTTCTGCCATAGGCAACTCTCTGGAAGATACAGATAGCGAACAAATAGATGCTGTTTTCAGAGCTGTGCACTCTGTCAAAGGCGGAGCCGGTGCCTGGGACTTAAAAGATATAACGTCATTCGCTCACACATTCGAAAGTCTATTGGGAGCCATTCGTGAGGGGGATATTCTCATTTCTGCGGAAATCGCTGCCTTATTGACGGAGGCAACAGATGTTTTAATAACCTTGCTGCAAAATTCGGAACAGGAAATTCAAACAAATAAATCTGTGTGGGCGAAAACGCAGAAGACCTTGGAAGAGATAACAAGTTCTGGACTAGAGCCATCAATACAAAATGAATTTGCAAGTGCTTCGACTTCCACAGGCAACGTAGAATTCCAACTCAAACCCATTCTCGACAATGCAATGGCAACAGAACTGAAAAGTTATCTGTTGGAGCTGTTGCCGAATGCAGGTCACCTCGTTGTCAAAGGAGACCAAGTCGAGCGTGTCACAACATTAGGGATACAGGTTCTGCTCGCTACCGCTGCTGAAATGCATAACAAGGGGGGGGCATTCGAGATCATAAACCCGTCCCCTCTTTTGGAAGAAAGTATAATGTCCTTGGGTTTAGAAAGCCTTTTGGGTAAATAAGCGGCTTCTATAAAAGGGCTTGAAATGAATAACCCGAATAAGGCATTTAAAAAGCAGGCTGCATGAGGCCTAAATCAAAGGTGGCAGGTTCTCCAGAAAACTGGACCGACGTGTTCGGCTCCGAACGCTTGGCGGTCACTTTAAACTGGTAAGGTGTCTACAAATCTAGGGGCCATTCCGGTTTTGAGAAGGGTCTGCTTCGGGTCAAAATTTGCCGAAATTCCGCCCTTAAAAAACGGTCCGGTTTGCGATCGGCACCGGGCATTTTATACAGTTAGCGAGAAGTTCTCACTTTCTGTGCAAACCGGCAACCGCCATCGGCCTCAGCCGATCCGCAGCAACGCCTGCTCTAAATCCTCAATAATATCCTGCGCATCTTCCAGACCGACGCTCAGGCGCACCAGCCCCGGCGTGATGCCAAGGTGCAGGCGGGCTTCCTCGGCCATGCTTTGCTGGGTGGTTGTGGTCGGGTGGGTGATCAGGGATTTGGTGTCGCCCAGATTATTGGAGATATCAACCAGTTCCAAAGCTTCGAGAAACGGGAACGCCGCCTTTTGTCCGCCGTCCAGCTCGAAGGTCACCAGGGTTCCGCCCCGGCCCATCTGGCGCATGGCCAGTTCATGCTGGGGATGACTGGCAAGGCCGGGGTAGATGACTTTGCAGATGCGCGGCTGGTCGCTGAGAAACTCCGCCACCCGCAGGGCATTGTCACATTGCTTCTCGACCCGCAGTTCCATGGTTTCCAGGCCCTTCAGCAAGACCCAGGCGTTGAACGGGCTCAGGGACGGGCCGGTGTGGCGGAAGAAGGGTTCGAGATGATCGGACAGAAACGCCTCGTCATTGAACAAAATCGCCCCGCCCATGGTCCGGCCCTGTCCGTCAATATGTTTGGTCGCCGAATAGACGACCACATCGGCACCCAGATCGAGCGGGTTCTGCAGGATCGCCGAGGCAAACACGTTATCGACAACCACGCGGGCACCGGCGCCGTGGGCCAGCCGGCTGACCGCTGCGATATCGATCACTTCGAGGGTCGGGTTGGAGGGGGATTCGAGAAACACACAGGTGGTCGGCCTGGACAGGGCATGGCGCCACTGCGTCAGATCGGTGCCATCAACCAGCACGGTTTCGATCCCGTAGCGCGGCAGGTGGTCGGTCAGGATGTAACTGCACGAGCCGAACAGGGCGCGCGAGGCGACAATCCGGTCGCCGGCCCTGACCTGGCTGATGATCGCCGCATACATGGCGGCCATGCCACTGGCCGTGCCGATGCAAAACGCAGCCCCTTCGAGCAGCGCCAGGCGTTCTTCGAACATGGCAACCGTGGGATTGCCGAGGCGTGAATAAATATAACGGTTGCTGTCGCCTTTGAACGCCTCCTCCGCCTCCTGCGGCGAGCCGTAGACGAAACCCGATGTCAGGAACAGGGCCTCGCTGGTTTCCTCAAAGCCGGAGCGGGTCAGACCGCCACGGACTAGGCGGGTGGCTTTGCGCCAGGCTTTTTTTGGCTTAACCGACATTATATTCATGATAACCACGCCCCCAAACGCAATTGAAAAAAACCATTGGCCAGTCCCGGCTGAGGATCATCATAGGAACGGTTACGATAAAATGAAACTAAAAAGTGTATTTGTTAACCGCAACACGTTTTAGTATTTTTGCCGGAGCGGCGATTTTTACCGGCTGTTCCGGCACATAGTTAACATCAAGCCTATATTTTCCGATAATCCCCCCTATATTAGGGGGACCGCCGTTTAACCCAAGGACACAGCCATGACCAATCTTGCAGAAACCGACAAACTATTTTTTGAGCGCACGGATCTGGAGCAGTCGCGCGTCGAAAAAATCGTCGATGAGGCGCTGGCTTCGGCCGATGACGGTGAGCTGTACATGGAATACGGCCAGTCCGAGACCATCGTTCTTGATGACGGGCAAATCAAATCGGCCTCCTATGACACCACCCAGGGCTTCGGCCTGCGCGCGGTTTCCGGCGAAACCACCGGCTATTCCCATGCCTCGGAACTGTCGGAACCGGCCCTCAAGCGGGCCGCCAATACGGTCAAGGCGGTCAGTCATGGACGCGGTGGTGAGCTGGCGGAAGGGCCGATTGGCACCAACCGCAGCCTGTATACCGATCAAAATCCGCTGGCCAGCCTGAGCTTCGAGAAGAAAGTCGATCTGCTGGGTGAAATCGATGCCTATGCGCGAAGCCGGGATCCGCGCGTCAAACAGGTTTCCGCTTCGCTTTCCGGACAATGGCAGGCGGTGCAGATTTTTCGTGCCGGTGGCCAGCGGCTGGCCGATATCCGACCCTTGGTGCGTTTGAATATTTCCGTTGTCGTCGAACAGGACGGACGTATGGAAAGCGGCAGTTATGGCACCGGTGGCCGCCAGGGATTTGAGACATTCGTGACGCCCGATGCCTGGCACGGCGCTGTCGATGAGGCGCTCCGCCAAGCCGTGGTCAATCTGAGCTCGATCCCGGCCCCGGCCGGCGAAGTGCCTGTGGTGCTTGGCCCAGGCTGGCCCGGCATCCTGCTGCATGAGGCCATCGGCCACGGACTGGAAGGTGACTTCAACCGCAAGGGAACCTCGGCTTTCGCCGGCCTGATGGGCCAGCGGGTGGCATCAAAGGGTGTCACGGTGGTTGATGACGGCGTCATTGACGACCGCCGCGGCTCGCTCAGCATCGACGACGAAGGCACCCCGACCCAGAAAACCGTGCTTATTGAAGACGGCATCCTGACCGGCTATCTGCAGGACCGTATGAACGCGCGGCTGATGAGCACCCGGTCCACCGGCAACGGCCGGCGTCAGAGCTATGCCCATGCGCCGATCCCGCGCATGACCAATACCTATATGCTGAACGGCGACAAGGACCCCGGCGAAATCATGCAGAGCGTCAAGAAAGGCGTCTACGCGGTCAGCTTTGGCGGCGGCCAGGTGGACATTACGTCGGGCAAGTTCGTGTTTTCCTGCACCGAAGCCTATCAGATCGAAGACGGAAAAATCGGCGCCCCGCTGAAAGGCGCCACCCTGATCGGCAACGGCCCGGATGTACTGACCCGCGTCTCCATGATCGGCAACGACATGGAACTGGACCCGGGTATTGGCACCTGTGGCAAGGAAGGCCAGGGCGTGCCAGTCGGTGTCGGCCAGCCGACCCTGCTGATCGACAACATCACGGTTGGCGGCACAGCGGTTTAAATCGGCTTAACCACCGCCCGCAGCGCCGTCAATAGACCACAAAACCCAGATTGCTGAGGCCGCCTGCAATCAATGCGGCAAAGGTCAGGATCATGCCGAGCACACGGGCTTTTAAATGGCCCGGTTCCTGACCCAGCGCCCAGGCATGCAGCAGGCGGCCGCTGAGCAGCAGTCCACCGATCAGATGAACCACAGCGTCCGGGACCTCCTGTAATTCGGCCAGGGTCATCAGCACCAGCACCAGCGGTACATATTCGGCAAAATTTCCATGCACCCGCTGGCGGCGGATCAATTCCGCATGGCCGCCGTCGCCAATGCCTATTTTTTCAGCCCGCCGCAGGCTGATGACCCGCAGGCTGAGAACAACATACATCAGGGCCAGAATACCTGCGTAAACCGGTGTCAGGGATATGATCATGAGAGGTCACCTTTTCTTACGAGAACAGGACTGCCAGCCTCTCTGATATAAGATTTTTCGGCGTCGCACATCATTAAAATCCTGGGCGCAGTGATTGGTCAGACTGGAAGTGATCCGCCAATCATCCTTGACCCGAAGCCGGGAGCCTGCAAAAATCGGGGCAAGCCCTGTCATCGCTTGCTGGAACCGATCCATGTTATACGCCGCCACCGCCATCATCGGCGCCAGTGCGCTGATTGCGCTGACCACATTGCTGGCCAAGTCACTGGGCCTGGGCATGGAGGGACCGCAACTGCACCCTCTGCAGATCAGTGCCGGGCGGTTCTTTTTTGCCTTTCTGGCGATCTCCCTGTTCAGCGCCTTTCGGCGGCCCAGCTTCAAAGGTGCCGCCTGGCACCTGCATCTGATACGCTCGATCTGTGGCTGGACGGGGATCAGTCTGTTATTCGCCGCGGTCGCCCGCATGCCCCTGGCCGACGCCACCGCCATCACCTTTCTCAATCCGATTGTCGCCATGGCCCTGGCCATACCGCTGCTGGCGGAACGGGTCGGGCCACTGCGCTGGCTGGCCGCCGGCATTTCCCTGGCCGGTGCCCTGGTCCTGATTCGCCCGGGAACCGACGCCTTTCAACCAGCCGCCCTGATCGCCCTGGCCGCCGCAGCGGTCATGGGGGTGGAAATCATCTGCATAAAAATATTGAGCCGCAGCGAGCCGCCGGTCCGCATCCTGCTGATCAACAACAGCTTCGGTGCTTTGATTTCGATCACCGCCGCCTGCTTTGTCTGGACCCAGCCCAACGCCACCCAGTTGCTGATGCTGGCGGCGCTCGGGATCACCATGGCGCTGGCGCAAAGCCTGTTCATCCAGGCCATGAAGAACGCCGACGCCAGCTACGTCATCCCGTTTTCCTACTCAACCCTGATTTTTGCCGCCTTTTATGACTTTATGCTGTTCGGCCAGGTCCCGGCCGCAACCAGCCTGCTGGGCGCTGCGATCATCGTCGGTGGTGCAGTGCTGCTGGCCTGGCGCGAACAGCGGGCACAAAAAAGCCGCGTCTGAAAAAATCAGACGCGGCGCTTTCGCTAATTGATAGGGGGCGCCTTAAGCCGCTTTGCGGGCATTGCCATTGCGCTTCCATTGCGGTTTCCCCTGGCCATTGCCACCGCCGCGCCGGGCGGCCGGGCGCCGGTTACCGCCACCACCACCGCCACCTTGTTTGCGGCGCACGGTGCCCGGATCACTGGCGATCACCGGGTCATGGAAGGGATGGGCTTCATCCACTTCCACGGACTGGCGGATGGTTTTTTCGATATCGATCAAATAAGCTTTTTCTTCGATGTCACAGAACGACAGGGCAATGCCGGCGGCACCGGCCCGGCCGGTGCGACCGATGCGGTGCACATAACTGTCGGGCTCGTTGGGCAGATCGAAGT
>JABMNT010000050.1 GCA_013203595.1 Rhodospirillales bacterium | reverse complement strand
CTGGCGCTCAAGGCCAACGCACTGTATCGGGACGGCTCCAAACTGTCGCAACCCCTGCAAGCGCAAGTCCTCGACATCGACGATGTCGATACCATGGATGATATCATCGCGGCACCGGACGCAGTGCGCGCCGAAATCTTTGCCGAACGCATTGTCGAACGCTTTATCACCCAGCGCCGCAAATTGCCCCATCGACGCAAGGGCTATACCCAGAAAGCAGTGGTCGGCGGCCATAAGGTTTACCTTCGGACCGGCGAATACGAAGACGGCCCGCTTGGCGAAATCTTTATCGACATGCACAAGGAAGGCGCTGCTTTCCGCTCGTTGATGAATAATTTTGCCATCGCCATATCGATCGGTCTTCAGTATGGCGTGCCATTAGAAGAATACGTGGAATCCTTTACCTTCACGCGCTTTGATCCATCCGGCATGGTCACCGGCAATGACACGATCAAGATGGCGACGTCGATCCTCGACTATATTTTCCGCGAACTTGCGGTCTCCTACCTGAGCCGCAACGATCTCGCCCATGTCGAGCCGAAAGACTTGTATCCCGATGCCATGGGTGAAGGAGTCAACGAGGGGAATCTGCCGGATGCCCAGCGGGCGGGAACCATGGAAGTGGTCAACAAGGTCGCCAGTCGCGGTTATATGCGCAACAACCTGCGGCTCATAAGCGGTGCCCTGGATCGTCAGAACGCAGATGCCGCCACCGGCACCCACGGCCCGGTCGCCAGCGTTGCCATGCATGCGATCACAGAACCCGTGTCTCAGCCGCCTATGCCGGCGCAGGCGGAAGCGATAATGCAGGCAACAAGCAGTGGTCCGGACTCAGTCATGGAGGCCCGTATGAAGGGGTATGAAGGCGATCCCTGCGGCGAATGCGGAAACTTCACACTGGTTAGAAACGGCACCTGTCTGAAGTGCAACACATGTGGGGGGACGAGCGGGTGTTCGTAATTCGGTTACAGTAATCCGTTAACGAAGAATCCTCCCTGGGAAACTTGGGGCGCCTGATGGAGAACAGCTCCTGTGGCGTCCCATTTTTTTTATGGCCGGTATTTACCGCCTGCAATTATTCGCCTATCGACAGGGCGAGTAACCCCTTATACACTCCTTGCATTAAGGAAAGCGTTGTTCGTTACTCATTTGCTCGGCATTTGATTAATCTCATGTTACTGAAAGGTACGTTTTTCATACTGACGTCCATGAAGGGACGAGCGTAAATATGGGCATAAAAAATTACCGGACGTTTATCGTCGACGACGATCCGTTGGCGGTAAAGGTTATGACTGTTCTTCTTGAAGAAACCGGTCACATCATTTCTTCAACCGTCGACAGTAAACTGGCATTCGCAGCCATTTTGGATGCCAAACCTGACTGTGTCGTTTGCGACTTGATGATGCCTGAAGTCGACGGCCTGCAACTGTGCAAGCAGGTGACCGAACATCCCGACCTGTCGGCAACCAAGTTCATTATGGTTTCGGCCAAGGCCTATGAGTTTGATCAGAAACGGTCCTTTAGTTTTGGCGCCCATGGTTACATTCGCAAACCCCTGAATACGGAGACTTTCTCCGACCAGGTCAGTCGGATTCTCGACGACCATATCGATCTGAAGTTCTGGGGGGTTCGCGGAACCCTGCCGGTTTCAGGAAAAAACATCAACAAATACGGGGGCAATACATCCTGTGTTTCACTTGAGTTTCCGCGCCAGCAGTTGTTTGTATTTGACGGTGGCAGCGGCATCAAAATACTGGGAGACTGGCTGATATCGCAGCAGCGCAAGCGGATTCAGGCGAAACTGTTTATTTCCCATCCTCATTGGGACCATATCAATGCTATTCCGTTTTTTGCGCCGCTCTATCAACAGGGAAACGAGTTTGAGATCCTGGGGGCAAACCAGGGCGACACGACCATGCGCGAGCTGATATCGGCGCAAATGGACGGCGTCTACTTCCCCATCACTTTGACGGAATTCGCGGCCCGGGTTTACTTTCGCGACCTGGAAGAGGAATCTATTCTGGTCAACGACATTGAAGTGAAAACCATGCTTCTCAGCCATCCCGGCAAATGCCTGGGCTACCGGATCAATTACAATGGCCGCTCGATTTGCTACATTACAGACAATGAAATGTTTCACGAAAGCAGTGAGTTCTATTCGCCACATTATGAGAATAAACTGCGCGAGTTTTGCAGCGAAGCCGATGTGCTGATTACCGATTCCACCTATACCGACAGCGAATACACGAGCAAAGTCGGCTGGGGCCATTCGTGCATCAGTAAAGTGGTCAATCTGGCTGATACGGCCAAGGTCAAGTCGCTTTATCTTTTTCACCATGACCCGGATCAAACGGACAGTGATATTGATGAAAAACTGGCGGCGGCTGTCAGTTTGTTATCCAAGCGCAATTCGACAACCGAAGTTCTTGCACCGCGCGAGGGCGACCGGATTAAAGTCTAACCCCTGATAAGAGGACGGGTTCACAGATGCCTGGCAGAATCGAAACCAAACTCGCTGAACTCAACATAGTACTGCCGACCCCGGCAGCACCGGCGGCTAACTATGTGCCGTTTACGATCTCCCAGAACATCGTCTTCGTTTCCGGGCAAATCACTATGTGGGATGGCACCCTTCAGTATGTCGGGCGGGTTGGCGACGGCCTGACAACGGAAGACGGATACAAGGCCGCACGCATCTGTGGCTTGAACCTGCTTGCCCAGTTAAAGGTCGCCTGCGGCGGCAGTCTGGACCGGGTGACACGCGTCCTGAAACTTGGCGGCTTCGTTAACTGCGCGACCGACTACACGGATTTACCGAAAGTCATCAATGGTGCGTCCGATCTGATGGCCGAGGTCTTTGGCGCTGATATTGGGGCCCATGCCCGGTTTGCCGTTGGCGCATCCTCCCTGCCGTTTGGTATCGCCACAGAGGTCGATGGAACCTTCGAAATCAATTAGCCAATAAATTAACTGCATTTAGGTTTAATATCAACAAACCCGTAGCCAAACACCGTATCCTTGCCGGGTTTCCCCAAATCAACGGAATTTCGGCCCAGCGCCTTTCGCAGGGTCGCCGTGTTCCCGCGCCCGCCAAAAGCGATTTCAGATGCCATTAATGCGGCAATATAGGGGGATGCGAAGGAGGTCCCACTCATCACCCGGGTGCCACCGGGTATGGCCGTAAATATGTCCACGCCCGGTGCCGCAAAATCAATATAACTTCCCGTATTGGCATGGCTGTAAATCAGCCTTTTCCCGTTTACCGCCGTTACCGCGACAACATCACTGTAGGCCGCCGGATAGGCCGGCTTATCGGCCCTTCCCCAATTGCCGGCAGCAGCCACTAGCACCATTCCGCGCTGCTGCGCCTTGACGAAGGCCAGGCGCAGCACCTTATTGTCGGTGCCGGCGACACTCAGATTGACCGCATGGACCTTCGCCTGGGCCAGCCAGTTCAGGGATTTCAGCAAGGCGCGGCCGGTTCCAGATTTTTTTCCGTCCTTCCTGGTTTCAAACATGCTGGCGGCCAACAGTTCAGCTCCGGGCAGCAACCCGCCCCATCTCGGTTTTCCCACCAGCATGGCCGCAACGGCGGTTCCGTGAAGCTGTGGCCCGGGACGGCTGCCGGACGCGTGGAAGGATCGAAAATCGACGTTCTGGCCTTTCAGGGCGGCGTGGCTGGTATCGACCCCGGAATCAATCATGCCCAGACGCACGCCGCGTCCGCAGCTCGCTTTGGCGTTGCGCCAGCCCATCGCACCGCGGGCGTGGGTTCCCCTGGCCTGGGCCTCGAAGATATGGTTCGCATCAATAACAGCAGCGGGGAAACGGCCGGAAAGTTCACGCATCGCTTCGGGTACCGATTTGCCGGACGGAATGCCCAGCACAAACATCGACAGGCCCAGTCCTCCCAGGTCTGTCTGCTCGATGATCCGGTAACCCAGTCCCCCGATCAGTCCGGCGAAGCCGGGCGGAGCGTTGCTGAGCAGCAGCTCGCCGTCCTCGAACTGATTGGCGGGGTCCGCCGGGTCACTATGGAAAAGATGGTCGGGAATGGCCTGCAAACCCGGAGCCCTGCCGGCGCCGGGGGTCACCGTTGTCGCCTTGCCGGAGTCTAGAATGCTGATTTTAGCCTGGGCGATGGCCGGAACGGTTGCAAGTACGACAACGGCGCAAACCGCCGCGCGCCTATACAAGTTTCCAGAGACCACGATTTTTCCCCTGGATTATGATCGAAGTGATACGCAATTGCCGTCCTCTTTTTTCGTAATTCCCTCTTGCCATTGCCTATTATTACCATCAAATCTATCCCATGCCAGATGGAACTGAACAGATTACCGTTAAAGTCATCCCATCGATTTCCGACGTTTCGCAAGAAGCCTGGGACGAATGTGCGGGGACTTCCCACCCCTTTACCCGGCACGCCTTTTTCAGTGCCCTGGAAGACAGTGGCTCGGCCACGGCTGAAACCGGATGGCAGCCGCAGCATATGATCATTGAACAGGCAACCGGTGGGCTGCTGGCCGCGGTTCCCCTTTATTTGAAAAATCATTCCTATGGCGAGTATGTGTTTGACTGGGGATGGGCTGACGCCTTCGAGCGCGCGGGTGGAAATTATTATCCGAAACTCCAGTGTTCCGTCCCCTTCACCCCGGTAACCGGTGCCCGCTTTCTCATCCCGGACCACATCGAAAACAAGCAGGCCCAGGATTTGCGGAAAGCTCTGGGCGGCGCCATGATCCAATTGGCCCACCGACTTGAGGTTTCTTCCATTCATGTCACTTTTTCAACAAAGGACGAATGGAAATTACTGACCGATGTCGGCTTTTTACAGCGCCTCGGTCAGCAATTTCACTGGCATAACAAGGGCTACCGGACATTCGACGATTTCCTCGAGGATTTAAACTCCAGAAAGCGCAAGCAAATCCGCAAGGAGCGCCGCGCGGTCGCCGAGAAAGACCTGTCGATCCAGGCGCTTAGCGGTGCAGAAATCAAAGAGCATCACTGGGACGCCTTCTATCAGTTCTACCTGTCGACCGTCGATAAAAAATGGGGCTCGAGCTATTTGACACGGTCGTTCTTCTCCCTGCTGGGCGAACGCATGGCCGACCAGGTCGTCCTGTTTATGGTCGAGGATGCAGGCAATCTGGTCGGCGGCGCCCTCAATTTGAAAAGCGACACAACGTTGTTCGGGCGCAATTGGGGCTGTCTGGCGACCCATAAGTTCCTGCATTTTGAAGCCTGCTATTATCAGGCTATCGATTATGCCATCCAACACGGGCTGCAACGCGTGGAAGCCGGCGCCCAGGGTCCTCATAAAATTCAGCGCGGGTACCTGCCGTCTCCGACCTACTCGTCGCATTGGATCTCCCATCCGGGCCTGAAGGATGCCATCGAAGACTTCCTGGCCCGCGAACGTCTGGGTATGGAGTTCGAAATGCACCAGTTGGCGCAGCATTCGCCGTTCAGAAATACCGAACAATCCTGATCACGGTGACTCTCCGTTAACTTTTTGCGGCTATCCTTCGCCCATTGGATGGAGATAGAAATGAGAATGAAAACCGTTCTTCTGTTGGTTGTTGGTATCGTTCTGGTAAGCCCCATGACCACGAGCCATGCAGCCGGCCGGGCCGGAGCCGATGAATTAAAGCCTCCTTCATCACTGCTGACTTCCATCGCATCGAGTTGTGTCCGCTTACTGCGGCGCGGAAATGACGAAACCCTGGTCAACACCTGCAATTCCTGCCAGATCGTCGGCGTAACCCGCAAACGCAGAGGCATTGCCATACCTGTTCGGCGCAGTTTCAATGTTCAGGGCGGCACGACATTTCCCATGCCGTTCCGCGGCCCTGGAAACAGCCGGATTACCAGCACACAGGCCTGTCAGGACGACGCTGCGGATGCCCGTGATTCAGATAAAGTAAAGACCGGTTCGAACAGTTGCCTGGAACTTAAACAGGCAACCGGCGGCAAGGTCATGCTGGTTAACGCCTGCGGGTCCTGCCGGGCGGCGGCGATCCAGCGCATGAGCCGAAGCGGGCAGATTCTCAACCGCGAGGCCTTCAAGCTAAGCCCCAACGACGCAACGGCGGTGGTCTCCCAGGGGGCTGCAAAAGTCAGCATAATTGCGGATATCGCCTGCCCCTCCTAGTGTCTTTCATGTTGATATGAAAGGCACTAAAGCCACGCGGCTAACGCATCGTGCTGCGTGATTTCACGCATTGGCTGGCGTGTGGACGGTGGCCTGCCATCCTGCCAGACGGGCAACCGAACGCCCTGGAAATCACCGCTTTCGGCATCGAAATCCAGCAGTTGCCTGGCCTGAATTTGCGGCCATTCCGGCAGTTCGCCATAGTCCAGCACCGGATGATAACAACAATCAATATCACCAAGAGACTGATCCCACTGGTCACGTGTGCGGGTCAAAAACAAATCGCTCACTTCGGCAATCAAATCGGTTTGCGGCAGGGGATCTGTGTGGCGGACAATCCACGGCTGCCGATCGACGGCATTGCAAAAATTTTCCCAAAAGTGTGTCTCGATTGCGCCAAGGGCGACGAACATATCATCGGCGGTTGCATAGACCTGATAGCAGGCGGCCCCCCCGTTCAGTAAATTGCCGGCCCGTTTTGGCGCTGGCGTGGCATCGCTCTGCGAAAGACCCTGCTGTGTCAGGCCAAAGGACTGCCAAGCCAGCATGGTGTCGGCCATGGCAATATCCAGGTAACACCCGGTGCCAGACGAACTGCGGCCCAGTAAAGCCGCCAATATGGAGATCACCGCCTGCATGGCGCCTGCATAGTCAGCGACCGGCGGGAAGGCCGGCTGCGGACGCGGTGCAGGTCCTGTCACATTGAGGCTGCCGCTCATGGCCATGTAATTCACATCATGGCCCGAACGCGCCCGCAGTGGCCCCGATTGCCCGTAACCGGACAAGGCACAATGGATCAGCCGGGGATTTAACTGGCGCAGGTCTTCAAAACCCAGTCCCAGGCGCTCCATGACCCCCGGACGATAGGATTCAAGCAGGATATCGGCTTTCGAAAGCAATTGCCTGAAGGCCGATTTTCCGTCAACCGATTTCAAATCGATCCTGACTACCCGTTTGCCGGCGTTAATGATTTTGTGAAACGGTGCCGGCCCCCGCTGGTTGGTAACCGGGTTCAGCTGACGCATTGGGTCCCCATCAGGCGGCTCAACCTTGAGCACATCGGCACCCATGTCTGCGCAGATCTGCCCGGCATAGGGGCCGGGCAAAAATTGCGACAGATCAATCACCCGGATCCCGGCCAGCTGGCTATTGCTCACGGCCCGATCCAGGTTCGCTGGCTATTCAACCAGCGCCGGAACACTACCCTTTTTCCGTTTCGCCGGCAGGTTCGTTCCTTTCGGGAAGTCAAAGGCGATTTTACCATCCTCAACCTTGACCACAACCGTGCCGCCTTTCGCCAAACGGCCAAACAGCAGTTCTTCGGCAAGCGGCTTTTTGATATATTCCTGGATGACGCGCCCAAGCGGACGGGCGCCAAACTTTTTATCATAGCCTTTGATTGCCAGCCATTCACGGGCCCCGTCGGTCAGTTCGATAACAACATCGCGGTCATCCAACTGCACTTCCAGCTCCATGACAAACTTGTCAACGACCCGCGTCACCACTTCCGGCGGCAGATAGGCGAAGGGAACAATCGCATCCAGGCGATTTCTGAACTCCGGCGTGAACATCTTCTCGATAGCTTCCACATCATCGCCAAACCGTTCTTCGCGCTCGAACCCGATCGACGCCTTGGCAAGCTCGGAAGCGCCGGCATTGGTTGTCATGATAATGGCGACATTTCTGAAGTCGACAGACTTGCCGTTGTTATCCGTCAATTTTCCATGATCCATGACCTGCAGCAGGATATTGAACAAATCCGGATGGGCTTTTTCGATTTCATCGAGAAGCAATACGCAATGGGGATGCTGGTCAACCGCATCGGTCAACAAACCGCCCTGATCAAATCCCACATAACCGGGTGGTGCGCCGATCAGGCGGGAAACCGAATGCCGCTCCATGTATTCAGACATGTCAAAGCGTACAAGCTCGACCCCCAGGACATGCGCCAGTTGCTTGGCGACTTCGGTTTTGCCAACGCCGGTAGGGCCGGAGAACAGATAACTGCCGATGGGTTTTTCCGGGTCACGCAATCCGGCGCGCGACAGCTTGATTGCCGAGGCCAGGGATTCGATGGCAAAATCCTGCCCGAAAACGACGGTTTTCAAGTCCCGCTCCAGGGTTTTGAGTGTTTCACGGTCGTCTTTCGACACGCTTTTCGGTGGAATGCGTGCGATCTTGGCAACAATTTCCTCAACGTCTTTTACGGTAACTGTTTTCTTGCGTTTATGCTCCGGGAACAGCATCCGCGCGGCCCCGACCTCGTCAATCACATCAATCGCCTTGTCCGGTAACTTCCGGTCGTTGATGTAACGGGCCGACAGCTCGACGGCGGAACGCAGTGATTCAGATGTGTAACGAACATTGTGGTGTTCTTCGTAATAGGGTTTCAGGCCCTTCAGAATTTTAATGGTATCTTCGATACTGGGCTCGTACACATCGATTTTCTGGAACCGGCGAACCAGCGCCCGGTCTTTTTCGAAATAGCCCCGGTATTCCTTATAGGTGGTCGATCCCATGCAGCGCAGGCCACCTTTTTGCAGGGCCGGCTTGAGAATGTTGGACGCATCAAGGGAGCCGCCGCTGGTCGCGCCGGCACCAATGACCGTATGGATTTCGTCAATAAACAAAATGGCATGGTCGGCCGCTTCGAGCTCGTTCATGACGTTTTTCAGGCGTTCCTCAAAATCCCCCCGATAGCGGGTGCCCGCCAGCAAGGCCCCCATATCGAGCGCATAGATCGTCGCATTCAACAAAACATCAGGGACATCGCCTTCGGCAATGCGCTTGGCCAGGCCCTCGGCGATGGCGGTTTTACCGACACCGGGATCTCCCACATAGAGCGGGTTGTTTTTACTGCGCCGACACAGAATCTGTATGGTTCTGTCCACTTCCGCCTGGCGACCGATCAGAGGATCGATGCTGCCCTCTTTGGCTTTCTTGTTCAGATCCACGCAATAAGCCTCAAGCGCCTCGGTCCCTTTGCGAACGATTTCATCTTCCTGTGTATCGTCATCAGCACCATGAACCGTCCGGGTTTCACTATTCCCCGGGACTTTGGCAATCCCGTGCGAGATGTAATTCACCGCATCAAGGCGGGTCATGTCCTGAAGCTGTAGAAAATAAACGGCATGGGATTCACGCTCTGAAAACAACGCGACCAGAACGTTCGCACCGGTCACCTCTTCCCGGCCCGAACTCTGCACGTGAATGACCGCGCGCTGAATGACCCGCTGAAATCCGGCTGTCGGTTTCGGCTCTTCCATGTCCTCGTTGACGAGTTCGCCCAATTCGCTTTCAAGAAAGCCTTTCAACTCCTCAGTCAGCTTATCGATGTCGACCCCACAGGCGCGCATGACAGCCATTGAGTCCTGATCTTCCGTAAGCGACATGAGAAGGTGCTCAAGCGTTGCAAATTCATGGCTCATATCGGTAGCCATCATAAGTGCGCGGCGCAACGTTTGCTCCAAATTACGTGATAACATGTTTACTCGTCTCCCTCTCCATCTCCGTCGCCGTCCTTTTCAATGGTGCATTGAAGGGGATGCTGATTTTGACGCGCTAAATCCATCACCTGCGTCACTTTGGTTTCCGCAATTTCATAGGTAAAAATACCGCAGACACCCACCCCGCGCTGATGAACGTGCAGCATAATCTGCGTCGCTTCATCGGCCGGCTTGTTGAAAAACCGTTCCAGCACGTAAACAACAAACTCCATGGGCGTATAATCGTCGTTCAGCATCAGCACCTTATACATGGCTGGCTTTTTCGTACGCGATCGGGGCTTTACAGCCAGCCCGGTACCCATACCACGATCATCGTCGTTGGGAAGTTTCGGTATATTATTCTCGTCACTCATAAGTGTGTTTTAAATCCCTTTCCAACACCACCGTCGGAATGTCTTTGTCTGAAACAATAATATGGGATTTTTAGGGGCTAGCGAAACCCTTTTCAGATAAATAAATTATAGAAGGCAAAGAAAAAGCGCCCAGTGGAGGGAGGATCCACTGGGCGCCGCTTTTAGCCACTTAATTTCTGGGAGGAAGAATTAAGTCAGGCTGCTAATGGTTTGACGATTTTTTCGACAGTAACATTTATGCGCTGAGAAAGCGGTACTGCTGAGTCTTCGGTAACCTTAACCGACATGTCGGTAATTTTTTTGCTCTGATCCACGGCTTTGGTATAGGTCGACTGAACCAGCTCGTTTTGCAATTTGACAACATCCTGCACATTGGCACAGGCAAAGATCTTCTGTGTCGCCGACGCACCATCTTCAAAGGTGGCCTGGAAGCAGGCAAGAATTTCGTTGTTAATCTCCTGCATACCTTTCGAAAACACACTGTTGGCATTCAGAACGGCGTCAAAATTGTCTTTTCCGTAGGAAATGACATCCTGACAGGCGTCAAAGACATCGTTGCCGGCACTTGCGGCAACGGCGACGCGTTCCCGGGTCACTTCCACCACTTTTTCAGCAGATTTTGCTGTAGGTTCAGGTTTTACTTTTGCGACCTGATCGACAGCCTTCTTCGTCACCGGAGCAGCAGCTTCAACGGGTTTCTTCGTCACCGGAGCAGCAGCTTCGACGGGTTTCTTCGGTGTTGGGACAACAGCTTCGACGGGCTTAGCTGCAGGTACCGTAGGCTTCTTTTTCGTAGCAGACATGTATAGCTCCAATTATCGAGGTCAATACCCATAAAAATGCGATTCGCGCCGTCCGGGTCGCGCCACTGAAAAAACCAGCATGATCCGTAAGGCAGTTCGAGATTTGACGAAAAATTAACGTCTCATCTCAATGTTGCAATGCAACAACTTGACTAAAATATATACCCATTACGGTTCAAGTCAAGGGCGTTTTTTGTGCATTGCACAAATTAATTAATGGCTAATTATAAGGCGATTAATGAAACAATTGTGTCTTCGAGCAAAAAAAGTTTTGTAACCAGCAGGATGTAAGTGCACCGCAACATCAAGGCCCTGACCCGTTTTCGCCATTAACCAGTTATTCACGAACCTTTTGTATGAAGTGATTGATTCAATTGCTGTTTTTGAAAAAAAAGAACACAATCTCTGTTTACATACCCGTTGGGAAAGGCGAGACTCGGCGGGATCGCACCGAAGGGGGCAAGGTTTTTGACAAAAAATGTGAAGTTGTTGTTTCATAACAGCCGAAAAGCAAGTTCACTGGCTTGTTTCCTCGTTGCTCTGTTCGCAATTCTGTCAGCGCCCACACTGGCTGATGCCAAACGCGCTTCAATTGTGGTCGATGCCAACTCCGGTCGTATCCTGCACGCAACCAACGTCGACACCCGGAATTACCCGGCATCGTTAACCAAAATGATGACCCTCTATATTGTTTTTGATGCCCTGGATTCCGGCGAATTGACCCTGAACTCGCCCTTTACTGTGTCCCGCCGCGCCACCCAGCAACCGCCATCCAGTCTCAACCTGGCCTACAGGCAAACCATCACCGCTGAACAGGCCATTCTGGCGTTGGTCACCAAATCCGCCAATGACGTGGCAACGGTTGTCGCCGAAAACCTGTCGGGTACGGAAAGAGCCTTTGCGCTGCGAATGACGGCAAAGGCCCGTAAACTGGGAATGAGCAGAACAACATTCCGCAATGCATCGGGGTTGCCCCACCGGGGACAATTGAGCACTGCCCGCGACATGGCAAAACTGGCCCGCGCCCTACTGACCCACCACGCCAAATATTACGGATATTTTTCGACCAAACATTTCAAATACAAGGGCCGGAACTACAAAAACCACAATAAATTGCTGACCTCCTATGAAGGTGTCGATGGCATTAAAACCGGATATATCCGCGCCTCCGGATTTAATCTTGTGGCCTCTGCCAAACGCGGTAACCAGCGCCTGATCGGCGTCGTCCTCGGCGGGAATTCACCCAACCACCGCAACAAGCGAATGACAAGTTTGTTAAACAAGGGATTTAGTGCCCTAGATCGCAACCATGATCGAATAGCCGATGCGGCTCCTGCGCAGGCACTTGTCGCCCCCCCGAAGGGCAAGCCGACAACAAGCACGAAAACAAACCTGGCCAACCTCAAAAAAGGCTATGACTGGACGGTACAGGTCGGTGCATTCGCAAAATCCAAGCAGGCCTATGAAGCCGCCCAAATGGCGGTTGATATTGCCCCAAATTACCTGAAAAAAGGCCTGATCAAGATCGTCCCCATCAGTAACCGCAAGGGCCGGACATTGCACCGTGCCCGCATTCTGGGCATATCGAAACAGCAAGCTTACCGGGCCTGCAAATCGCTGAAGAAAAATCGCATGAACTGCATGGAAATCAGCGGTAAGAATGCCCTGCGTGTGGCATCGAATAATTAATCACATTTCAGTTAAAGGTCCGTTGACGTAATTCCGCTTAACCGCAATTGCTCGGCCAGTTCCCGCTTCAGTCTTAGTAACCCGGCCGGGGTCGTCGATTCACATCGGGCTGAAATCGCGGCCTGCGTATTCGATACCCGCAACAGCCACCAGCCATGGTCCGAATTAACCCGCAAACCGTCAAGATCATTGATCTGCAGGCCCGCCGTTTTGGCCAGCCGGTTGCGGACTTCTTCTATGATTTCATACTTGCGGGCCTCGGCACAGTCGAACCGCAGTTCGGGGGTGTTCTCAAAATGGGGTAAGGCATCATAAACATCAGCCAGAGACCGCTCACCGGACGCCAGGATCGACAGCAGCCGGACCGCGGCATAAAGCGCATCGTCATAGCCGTAATGGCGGTCCCTGAAAAAGATATGCGCACTCATTTCACCAGCCAGGGGTGAGTCCATTTCCATCATTTTTGTTTTGATATGCGCATGGCCGACCTTCCATAGAACCGGCTGGCCACCCATGCGGGTGATTTCATCGGAAAACAGCTGACTGGCCTTGATGTCGGTTATGATCGGCGCGCCGGGATGGCTGGCCAACACCTCTTCTGCCAGAAGAACCAGCAACTGATCCCCCCACAGCACGCGGCCGTGACCGTCAATAATTCCAATCCGGTCCCCGTCGCCATCAAACCCAATCCCGATATCACACCCGTTGTCGGCGACCAGCGCTTTTAACTGCACAAGGTTTTCTTCAACCGTCGGGTCCGGGTGGTGAGCGGGGAATGTGCCATCAATTTTTTCGTTGATCAGAAAATGCTCACCCGGAAGCCGTTGGGTGAGCGCAACCAGAGCATCGCCGGCGGCCCCGTTTCCCGGATCCCAGGCAATTTTCAGTTTTTTATCGCCCCGGTAATCGTCCAGCAACCGGTCCACATAGGCCGTCAGAACTTCATAGTTTTCGACCTTGCCTGTGCCCCTGGTAAAGTCCCCCCGGGCGGCTCGCAAACCCAGGTTCTGGATATGATCTGCATAGAACGGGCGCCCGAACATGGTCATCTTGATGCCATTATAGGCGGCAGGGTTGTGCGAGCCGGTGATCATTAATCCGGCGTCGGTCGCCAGTTTCTCACGGGCATAATAGAGCATGGGACTTGGCCCCAGTCCGCTGCGCCAGACATCAACGCCGGCATCGCGTAATCCCCCGACCAGGGCGGCTTCCAGGTCCGGTGAACTCAGGCGGCCATCAAAACCGACGGCGGCTGTGCGGCCTCCCTGTTCGATCAGAAGGCTGCCGAAAGCCAGACCGATGGCACGGGCATCAGCCTCAAACAGTGTTTCACCAACGAGGCCACGGATATCGTTTTCCCGCAGAATCGTCGGGTCCAGCAAGCGGGCGGCCAGGGGTGTTTCAATCATTAAGCGTCCGGCCGATACAACTGTATTTAATTCCCGAGCCCGCCATGTCTTCCGGGTTATAGATATTGCGCAGATCGACCAGTACCGGGGTCGCCATCAGATCCTTGACCCGTTTCATATCAAGCCCGCGAAATTCGTTCCATTCGGTGATAATAACCATGGCTTCAGCACCCTTAATGGCGTCATAGGCCCCCTTGCACCAATTCACATCATCCAGCATGGTCGCCGCTTCCCTCATCCCCTCGGGGTCATAGGCCTGGATTTTTGCGCCCGCCTTCTGCAATCCCCTGATAATATCCAGGCTTGGAGAATCACGCATGTCATCCGTGTTCGGCTTGAACGTTACCCCCAGAACCCCGATGACTTTGCCGACAACCGAGCCCCCACAGGCGGCGATGACGCGCTCCGCCATTTTTTGCTTTCGTTTCTCATTGACGTCGACAACTGTCTCGACAATACGCAGCGGACTGCCGGCTTGTGCCGCTGTGCGCACCAGCGCCAATGTGTCCTTCGGGAAGCAGGACCCGCCATAGCCCGGACCCGCATGCAGAAACTTGGATCCGATCCGGCCGTCCAGGCCAATCCCCTTGGCGACTTCCTGGACATCCGCATCCAGAACTTCGCAGAGATCGGAAATTTCGTTTATGAAAGTGATTTTAGTCGCCAGAAATGTATTCGCCGCATATTTAATCATTTCCGCAGTCTGACGCGAAGTGAACAGGATCGGCGTCTCAATCAAATGCAGGGGACGATATAACAGACGCATGACTTCCTGCGCCCGCTCGCTCTTGGTCCCGATAACGACCCGGTCCGGACGCATAAAGTCTTCAATGGCCGACCCTTCTCTCAGGAATTCGGGGTTTGAGACCACGTCACAATCGGCGTCAGGGCGCACCTTCTCTATTATTTTTTCAACTTCCCGACCGGTGCCCACGGGCACAGTGGATTTGGTGACAATAACCGTATGGCCCTGCATTGCCATGGCAATTTCTTCGGCGGCACCATAGACATAGGACAGGTCTGCATGGCCATCACCACGCCGGCTTGGCGTGCCGACGGCAATAAACACCGCATCCGCATTCTGAACCGCCGCCGGCAATTCTGTGGTAAAGGACAAACGCCCGGCTTTTACATTCTTGGAAACCAGGTCTTCCAGACCCGGCTCGAAAATCGGCATGATGCCGTCTTTTATTTTCTCGATCTTGGCTGCATCCTTGTCGACACAAATGACATCGACCCCAAATTCGGAAAAACAAGCGCCGGAAACCAAACCTACATAACCGGTGCCAATCATCGCTATTCGCATAAACTGTCTCGCTTTCTGGTAATTTTTTCTGTCTTGTCGTTTTAAATAATATCTTTAAGTGCCGCAGCCAAATCACTGCTCAGATCGTCGCGGGAAAGGGCAAAAGCAACATTGGCGGTTACAAAACCAATTTTGGTGCCACAGTCAAAGCGTTTGCCTTCAAAGCGAAACCCGTGAAAGGGTACATTACCGATGGTTTTTGCCATGGCGTCGGTCAGCTGAATTTCTCCGCCGGTGCCGACTTCCAGCTTGTCGAGAAACTCAAAGACTTCAGGTTGCAGAATATAGCGGCCAATTATCGATAAAGTCGATGGCGCGTCAGCCGGATCCGGCTTCTCGACAAGGCCCCTGGCTTTTACCAGGCGACCGTCATCACTTTCCACATCCAGAATACCATAGCGATTTGTCTGGTCACGCGGCACATCTTCAACAGCGACGACGTTTCCGCCCACTTCCATATAGGCTTCCATCATCTGTTTCAGGCAGCCCTTTTCAGACAGCACAATGTCGTCCGGAGACAGCACAGCAAACGGCTCACCGGTAATGAACTGGCGGGCGCACCACACCGCATGGCCCAGACCGAGCGGTCGACGCTGGCGGGTGTAGGACAGTTTGCCGGATTCGGGAGCCACTTGCTGAACCGCGTCCAGATCATCTTTGCGGCCCCGTTCATTGAGGATCGCCTCGAGTTCGTAGGCATGATCGAAATGATCTTCCATCATGTTCTTGCCGCGCCCGGTAACAAGTACAAACTCCTCGATCCCGGCCTCGCGCGCTTCTTCGATTGCGTATTGAATCAAGGGCTTGTCGACAATAGGCAGCATTTCCTTGGGCAGCACCTTGGTTGCCGGCAAAAACCGGGTACCAAGACCAGCGACCGGGAAAACAGCCTTACGGACCGGTTTGATCATAAATAATACTCATCATTGCTTAGTTGCTTACAGGGGCGCTGAATTAGCGGGAACAGCGCGACTTTTCTGCCATAAGCGACCGGTCAGAGCAACCTTGGCGTCAACCATCTCGTGAATCACTAGGCGCTGCTGTTTCCGGCTTCCAGAAATGCGATATTGAGGGGCAGTTTATCACCCAGCCAGATCGGGAAGTCGCGATGATCCCTGACCGCATCGGAAGTATTGGGATGAATCAGAATGTTCAGTCCCTGTCTGTTCAGCATCAGCCACGGAACCAGCTTGTCAAACTCAGGGTTTGCAAAAGCGATCTGGTACATGGGCTGCGGATGCGGGCCGACCGCCTGGTCGCGCCAGCGGCCCATGGTCACGTCGTGATTTTCCTCGACAAAGGTGCGAATTTCCGCCGCAATCTGACGCTCTGCATCGGTTGAATAATACACATGGGCATGGAATCCGTCGATCTGCTGATCATGGGGCATTGCTTAGTCTCCAAGTAATATATCTTTGGCCTGATTGATTTGCGCAGCCAGATAATCCGAGCCGCCGTGATCCGGATGCATTCCCGAAATCAGCTTTCGGTGGGCGCTCTTGATTTCCGCCGGCGTTGCACCTTCTGCCAGGCCCAGAACCTGCAGCGCTTCGCTGCGGCCCATTGCCGTTTTTTGTGGCTGCGGCGCGGCACCATCGGCCTCGCCCTGGTGGTCATGCCAATCCGGCCGATGGCGGTCCAGATAGGCTTCCAGGACCCGCGCGGAATCCAGGTCCGTGGTTTGCCAGTCCCTGAGCAGCCCAACGAGCTGGGCTGTCGTCAATGAGGTCAGGTTTTTTCCCTGATAAAGGCCTTCCTGCACAGCGCCGTCCATGTCGCCACTGTCATGATCCAGGGTCATTTTCAGAAATCGTGTCTCCACTTCCGAGGTTTCGCCGCTGGGTGCACCGGCCCGCGCCTGCGACATGCGCGAAAACGCCTTTGCTGTTCTGGCAACGGCACGGGCCCGCATAAGCCAGGGTAGCAATACCGGAATCGCCATGAACGCCCAAGCCAGGCGGCCGGTGACGATAAAAAAACCGGCGATTAACACGAACAGGCTGGTAGCGATCCATTTCAGGGCCGTCAGAGCGTCTTTCGGATCCGCTGTGGCATACCAGCGGGCAAACAGCATGAAGCCAACCAGGACGGCAATTCCGAGCAGAAGAAACGGATACATAAGCAGTTACCGCCGCGCCATCTGGTTGGAAATCTGCAGAACGGCACCGCCTTCAGACTTGGCCAGATTACTCAGCGCCTTTCTGCCTCCCGCCGCATAAACCGCGATCGCACCGAGCAGTTTGCGTAAAGTCTCCGCCGAGGCCCGGTCGAACTGCACACAGGCCCCGCCGGACAGTTTGGCAATTTGCTGGAAGGCAAAACTGGCAATGGGATCATTGGCTTCCTGGAAAATAAAGACCGGCAATCCGGCCAGGCCCAACTCGCCGGCCACCTGCCCGAGCGCGTCAACATCCTCTTCCATGCTATCACCTACAAATACCAGCGCATCGACCCGGGTCTTGCGGGTTTCATTGAGCGCATGCTTGAGAACCTTGATGATCTGGGTTTCGCCGGCCAGACAGGAAACCGACGCCACCAGACGGGCCATTTCCGCAGGCCTGTCCGTCCACTGACTGATCTTGAATTCACCAAATCCCCTGAAAAAAGCCAGTTGAACGCTCAACCCACCCAGGTCATCGGCGGCGGCAAACATCTCACCCTGAATTTGCGCAGCACTGTCCCAGCTCGGCTGACGGCTGGCTGTGGCGTCCATGGCAAACAGCAAACGCCCGTTGGCGCCCGCCTGGCCGCCGCTCGAACGGGTTGCCAGTTCACTCAGGAAGTGATCAACACTGGTTTGCGATTTTTTGACGCTCGGTGGTTTACGGCTCATCAATCCCTACTTACCATGGTCCGGCTCACTTATAAATAAGCAGAGTTGGCGGCTCTCGCCAGCGGGATTTTTATGCGGTCTTGGGATAAGCGCAAAAAAGGCCCGCCCATTCCCGTTAATCCGCGTCCCCATAGCCCGCGAAATTACCTGGGGTTTTGTTTTATCCCATACAAACGCCTTTACCCCTGCGCCTTGCCAGGCAGTTCGGAATTATGTCTGCAGGCGGTTGGGTCGCCCTGCACCCTGCCCCAAATACAGTGACACCGTCATCTGCCACGTAAATTGGCCAATAAAAATGGCCGCAGAGGCCGTCCATGGTCAACATACAACCGTATTTCGAGGCCGTGACGCCGTCACAGCCATAAAGTTTTAAATCAAAAAAAGGCTTCCAATGGCAACTTTCTTTACACTACTATCCTATAGGATTTAATACGAATTGGGGGATTCTTCTTAAACCTATTGGTGTCTTTTTTCTTGCCGTATTTAACAGGTTATCGTGTGCAGGACTGCATGCACGCGTCTGACCGGGGCCGCCTGGCCGGTACTTCGCATAACACCATTCCACTCAAAATTTATTCCTCTGCCTGTAAAACCCCGCGACCCGGCGGTTGTTGCCGGTTCGTGAAAATATTCGGGAAAACCGAAGACATTGACTAAGGAATGAAATTTTGAATAACACTGTATGGAAATGTATTCGCGCCGCACACAAATGGATCGCTCTTGTAATTGCTGTTCCCGTGATCTTCGTACTTATAACCGGTATCATCCTTCAGGTCAGAAAACCTGTTGATTTCATTCAGCCTAATTTACACTATGGCGTGGCCAAGGATCAGCCAACGGCAAGCCTTGATACACTCCTCAGAAGTGTCATGCAGGCACCTGAAATGGGCGTAAAAGGCTGGCAGGACGTCAAAATGTTTGATCTGCGGCCCAAGGCGGGAACCGTCAAAATTCGCACGCACTCCCATATGGAAGCACAGCTCGATTCCAAAACGGGGGAAATTCTGAATGTACAGCAACGCTGGAATGACATCGTCACGTTGATGCACGAAGGTTCGACCTGGGGCCTGCGCACATCGGTTTTTTTGATCTCGGGCCTGTTTATGGCTGTGTTGTCGATCACCGGGTGTTTTTTAATATATCGAACGCTCAAGGCAAAACTGTCGATGCGCAGAAGACGCGCCGGACAAATGGACATGGAATCCGTAAGTAAGAGCAAGACATTTAAAAACGCTTTCAGTTTCACAAATTTTTGCCGCAAGTATCACTTCTACCTGGCAATCCCGGTAGTCCTGCCCTGGCTGGTTGTCAGTTTCTCGGGCCTATTGCTGCAGGTCCGATATGAGGTTCCCTGGGTTATGCCCGAACGGATACAGGGCATCTCGACGACACCAACGCTTGAGTTCGTGACCGCGCTGGATAAGGTGAAGAAAATCAAAGGCCTGGAGATTAACGACTGGCGAGAGATAAGCCGCGTCTATGTTTATCCCAACCAGGGAAATATTTCGGTCAGGACAAAAAACCGGTGGCAGGTTCAGTTTGATGCGGAAACCGGTGAGCTGCTGGATTTATCCGTTCGAAGAACCGATCTGCTCGAGGATATTCACGAAGGAAAATGGCAGGGTGCCAATTTATGGTATTTCCTTCCTGCCCATATCCTATCCATTTTTGTCTGGTTATTCGGCGTTTTTCTGTGGATCAAAACCCAGTGGCCGACGCGAAAACCGGTCAGAAGTTAGGCCTCTGATCCGATGGCATCCCCCCGTATTCAAGGTTAATGAAAGTAGAAAAGGATTGAATATTTAAGGACATACCTATTTAATAATATCGTGCATAGTAATAATAATAATAAAATTCTGCCTTAACTATAAGCAAACAAATTTATGCACCTTAAAATAGAAGGCAGTAGCTCTGGGAAGCGAACGAGATGACTGATGGTGTAAGAGGTTCGGGTGAAGTGATTCCCTATGGGAACTCAAAACTGCCTTCCCCCGAACGGGATGTAGAGCGACGGCTGGCTGCGGTGCTTGCAGCCGATGTGGAAGGGTATAGCCGGCTTATGGGTGCCGACGAAGATGGCACCCTGGAAACCCTGCACAAATGCCGTCATGTGATTGACCAGTTGATTGCGAA
Organism: Rhodospirillales bacterium; assembly: GCA_013203595.1. Classification (GTDB taxonomy): domain Bacteria; phylum Pseudomonadota; class Alphaproteobacteria; order Rhodospirillales; family Casp-alpha2; genus JABMNT01. Next base: position 8,999 of record JABMNT010000050.1, on the reverse strand, counting down.
ATGTCACGGCCACTTCGTCGGTTCGTCCGGTGACAGTGTGCTGGCGGAATTTGCAAGCGCTGTCGATGCCATGAAATGCGCCTTCGAAATACAGCGGGAATTATGGGTTATCAACGCTGATTTACCCATGCACCGCCGCATGCTGTTTCGCATTGGCCTGAATCTTGGCGACATCATCATCGACAAGAAGGACATTTTTGGTGACGGTGTGAACGTCGCATCGCGCCTCGAAGGCCTGGCCGACGGCGGCGGCATAACCGTGTCCAGAAGCCTGTATGACCAGGTCAAGAACAAGGTCGACTTTACCTTTGATTCCATAGGTACCCATCGGGTCAAAAACATTTCCGAACCGGTCGAGGTGTATCGCGTGCGGATGACCCCGGACGACCTGCCAACCCATCAAATGAGCACAACCAAGAAATCTGTGCTCCTGGGTGTAATCTCGGGGTTTTTTGCCCTGTTGTTGCTGCAAATCGGTGGCTATGCAATCTGGACCCATTTTATCGATAGCTCAGACCATGTAAACGCCAACGGCACCATTCAAAAAGACCTGTCGAAGGAACAGAAAGCCCGCCTTAAGGTTACAGCCTTGCCGCTGAAGCACGGACCGGGAACCACCTTCCAACAATGCGCCGATTGTCCGTCCATGGTCGTTGTTCCCTCCGGATCGTTCACTATGGGATCGCCCGAAGACGAGATCGGTCGCCACCCCAAGGAAATTGAAGGCCCGACCCATTTGGTAACCGTACCGCGCGCCTTTGCCGTCGGTCAGTTTGAGATCACCTTCCGCGAATGGGACGCCTGCTATGCGGCTGGCGGTTGCGCGCAAAACCCGCAGGATCGCGGGTGGGGACGCGGCAACCGACCGGTCATGTACGTGAGCTGGTTTGATATCCAGCAATACCTGCAATGGATCAGCAATGTAACCGGTCAGGATTACCGCCTGTTAACCGAATCCGAATGGGAATTCGTCGCCCGGGCTGGCAGCAGCAGCGCTTACTGGTGGGGCAACAAGGTGGGCGTCGACAAGGCCAATTGCCTTGGCTGCGGCGAGAACTTCAACGGCGCAATGACCGTACCCACCGGGTCCATGGTCCAAAACCCGTTTGGCCTGTATGACGTCCACGGCAATGTCTATGAATGGGTCCAGGATTGCTGGAACGGTTCCTATGCAGGTGCCCCGAATGATGGCAGCGCCTGGATAAATGGCGATTGTTCCCTGCGCGTATTGCGGGGCGGTGCCTGGGGAAAGGAGCCGATCAATATCCGTTCGGCCCGCCGCATAAAGAGCCCGCCGACGCTGCGCAGCGGCAAACGCGGGTTTCGCGTTGCCATGACGTTGCCCCTGAAATAGGCGACAGGCCGTCGGCAACTGCGGTGGATTGTGCCTATTGCGCGTTATCCCTGTTGGCGGCAACACCAATGGCATTGACCACCGTCATCACTTCTTCGCGGGCCGCATGATGGGACGGGCTCAGATGCTTGGCGCCGCCGGCATCCTTTAAATCAAGAATGGTCAGACCGACCAGAAACAGTTCGCGAAAGATCACCCGCTCGCTGAACCCCGGCACCACGCGAAAGCCAATGCGTTTTGCCAGGGCGCTAACCAGCCGGTTGACCTCGCGGGCATTGTGGGTATCGAGACTGCTGATCCGGTTGCGGACAACCATCCAGTCAATGGAGCCGCGGTCCCGCTCGGCTCTGATCTTCTTTTGCTCCCAGACCATTTCCGCGTAGTGACTGGGCGCCAGAATTTCCATTTTCTGACCATCCACATGGGCCAGCACGTCGAAATCAACCAGACTGTCATTAATCGGCGTTATCAGGGTATCGGCATAGGAATGGGCAAATCGGGATAGCGCGCTGTCTGTCCCCGGCGCATCAATAATAACTGCATCATGGTTAATCATTGCGCCTTCGATCAGCAACCGCAGCTTTTCCATGGCCGCCTTTGCAGACGCACCGTCGGCGATCGGATCGACGCTGTAATGCCTGGGCAGGCTGATCGGATTATTCGATGCCTGGACGTATTTCTGGCGATTGCTGATATAACGACTGAGCGTTCCCTGGCGGGCATCCAGATCAATGGTGGCGACTGAGTTGCCAAGACGCATCAGACCGACGGCAATATGCATGGCCGTCGTTGATTTTCCGCAGCCCCCCTTTTCATTGCCGACAACGATAACCTTTGCCTGGCTTCTGGGCTGTGGTTGTTGCTGATTTCGTGCACTGCCAAATAATGCCATCGCTTACGCCGCTTTCATCCATACAGCCGTATCATGGAAAACCGCGCCACCGGCAGGGGCTCCCCGGTCGGCACTGGTCAGGGCATTGATACCGATGCCTTCTTCAAAGGCATGATTGGGCCAGATTCCCTCGACCACCACAACATCCCTCTGCAGGCCATCAAAGGGCCGCACATGGACAACGACGCTTCCCTGGTTATTTCCCAGGCGGATGCGGTCGCCTTCAACCAGGCCCATTTCAACACAGACATCCGGGTGCACCAGCACCCGCGGCCGCCCTTCCTTGGCGATCGACGACGGCATTTCCGTAAAGCTCGAATTGAGATAGCGGCGGGCCGGTGCGGTAACCATACGGAACGGATGTGCCTCCGTCGCCGCATCAATAATTTCCTGATGATCCGGCAGAGACGGCATAATCCCCTGATGATCGCCAAGGGCTTTCCAGTCCGGTGAAAACCGGAACTTGCCGTCCGGGTGATTAAAACCGTTTAAATAATTGGCCTCTTCATAAGGTTTCGAACAATCAAGCCAGCGCCCGTCAGCCACTTCATCGGCGCCGGGCATGCCGGTATCCTTGAGGGTGCGGTCGATCATCTCCCAGGCCGTCATATGAAAGCCCGGATGATCCGATCCCAGCCGCTGGCCGAGCGCACAATTGACGTCGTGGTTGGAGCGGCATTCCGCATAGGGCTCGATCACTTTTCGCGCCACCTGCAGATACATGTGACCGCCGCCCTTATAGATATCCTCATGCTCGACGAACATGGTTGCCGGCAGGACGATATCCGCATAGCGCGCCGTGTCGGTCATGAACTGCTCGTGGACGACCGTGAACAGATCCTCACGGGCCAGCCCCTTCAGGACCTTGTTGGTATCGGGCGCCACTTCCGCCGGATTCATATTCTGAATAAACAAGGCCTTGACCGGCGGACCGCCAAACAGATCCTTTTCCTCGCCGGTCAGTACCGCGCCAATGCGCGACATGTCCATTTCGCGGATGGATCTATCCTCCAGGTCGCTGGCGGTAATCAGGGTCTGGTTGATATTATAAATGCCGCTGTTGGAATGAAGTGCGCCGCCGCCCTTGTGCTGCCAGGCTCCGGTAACCGCAGGCAGGCAGCTGACCGCATGTAAATTGGCCGACCCGTTGCGGCTTCTGGCAAACCCGTAACCGATACGGATATAGGCGTTTTTGGTCTGCCCGTAGGCGCGGGCCAGGGCGTAGATATCGGACACCGGAATTCCGGTGATCTTGCTCGCCCATTCCGGTGTTTTCGCCGACAGGTGCTGGCGCAACTGGTCCGGTTTATCGGTATACCTGGCCAGATAGTCCTCATCGGCATAGCCTTCGGCAAACAAGACGTTCATGACCGCACAGGCTAGGGCGCCGTCGGTTCCCGGCTGGATCGCCAGATAGGTGTCGGCGGCCTCGGCCGTCGGGGTCCGGTAGGGATCGATAACAATCAGTTTGGCGCCACGGGTTTTGCGGGCCTTGGCGATATGGGTCATGACATTGACCTGGGTCGAAACCGGATTGCCGCCCCAGACAATAATCAGGTCCGAATGGGCGATCTCGCGCGGGTCGGTTCCCCACATGGCACCGGTACCGGCGACCCAGCCGGTCCACGGCAACAGGGTGCAGATGGTCATCTCCTGGCGCGAATAGCCAAACACGTTGCGCAGGCGGTTGATGCCGTCGCGCTGGACCAGCCCCATGGTTCCGGCAAAGTAATAGGGCCAAACCGATTCGGCGCCAAATTCAGCCGTAGCCTTTTTGAGCTGATCGACCGTTTCATCAAGGGCTTCGTCCCAGGAAATACGCGCAAACTTGCCTTCGCCCTTTGCACCGATACGCTTCAGCGGGTGCGACAGGCGGTCCGGATGATGGACCCGTTCACGATAGGCGGCGACCTTGGCGCAGATCACCCCCTGGGTATAATCGTTATCCTTGGCGCCACGAACCTTACCGATGGTATGTGCGTCAAGGCGCTCAATTTCGAGCGCACAGGTGCTCGGGCAGTCATGGGGGCAGGCCGACGGCAGAAAAGTTGATTCCATTTGGTCCTCGCCTTATTCAACTAAACGCTAATGTAATCCCGACGGCACCCGTCGGCAAGGAAACCCCGTCATAGCAATTGTTTGCGAACCCGTCCAAACTTTGGAATGATCGCGCCCATGCAAAGCCAATATATCGGAATCTCATGGCAACTTTCCGACCGCCATGGCTGGGGGGTGTTCGGATATAATCTGGCCCTCAATCTTATCCGCAACGGCCCCTGCCCTCCGCTTTTATTATCCACGCCCAACTTTATCGGAATTCCTGAACAAACCGCTAACAAAATTCAGTCTTATCTGTGGAATTTTAAAAATTCCCCTGAGAAATTACAATCCACCACCCTGCTCCATTCCCTGGGCAATGAATTCCAGGAAAATCCCGCGACCCGGCAGATGCGCGGGCGCCACAATATCGCCTTCGCATTTTTTGAAGAAACCGGTTTCAGTTCTGCGGCCCTGGCCCGGGCCGCAAGCTGGGACCATCTGCTGGTCGGCTCCAGTTGGAACCGCACGGTTTGCCTGGACAGAGGCATCACCAATGTGACCTTTGTCTCGCAGGGCGTCGACACCAGCCAGTTTGCACCGGCACCGCGCCAGGGCGTGCCCAGTGGCCGGTTCGTGATTTATTCCGGCGGCAAACTGGAATACCGCAAAGGCCAGGACCTGGTGGTCGCCGCGTTCAGGGTTTTTCATGAAAAATACCCGGACTCGCTGTTGCTGACCGCCTGGCAAAACAACTGGAGCCAGTCCGCCGCCTCCATTGCCCGCTCACCCTTGGTCACCGGCGGGCCTGAGGCGGGGCCGAACGGCCAGCTGCTGGTCGCCGACTGGGCGGTGGGCCAGGGAATTGCCAGAGACGCCTTTGTCGATCTCGGCTGGATCTCCAACCAGCGTCTGCCAGCCATTCTCAACGAAGCCGATGTCGCCCTGTTCCCCAGCCGTTGCGAAGGTGGCACCAACCTGGCCGCCATGGAAGCCATGGCCTGTGGTGTGCCCTGCCTGTTATCGGCAAACACCGGGCATCTGGATATCATTGACGGCGACACAAACTGCTATCCGCTGACCCGCCAATCACCCTGTGGCAGCGGTGCGACGGCTGACTGGCGGGACTCGGATGTGGATGAAATTGTCGATACCCTGGAACGCGCCTACCACAACAGCGCTGCGCGCCGCCAGATTGGCCGCCAGGGTGAACTTTTCATGGGCAAGCGGTCCTGGGCGCAGCAGACCCGGCAACTGGTCGGGCATATCCAGCCTTTTCTCTAGGCTCGCCAGGCCCCCGCCCTGCCACACCGTCAGACCGCATCATGGAAAATCAGGCCCAGGGTATATCTTTCCCCCGAGCGCAGACGGCTGACCCCGTGCCGCATTTTTACGCGATAGACGCCGCGGCTACCCTGTCGGGGGCGGACGTTGACGGCAAACAGCACCGCGTCTCCTTTATTGAGTGAGACCACTTCGGCCCGCGACTGCATGCGCGGCCGTTGCTCGGTCATCACAAACTCACCGCCGGTAAAATCACGATCCGGTTGTGACAGCAATATGGCCAGTTGCAGGGGAAACACCTGATCACCGTAAATATCCTGATGCAGGCAGTTATAGTCACCGGCCCCGTATTTCAGAACCAGCGGCGTTGGCCGTGTCTGACCGGATGCGTGGCAGATCTTCAGATAGGCCGCATGGCTGTCCGGATAGCGGTTATCCACACCCAGCATCCGGTTCCAGTTGTTGGCAATCTGCGCCAGGGGTGGATACAGGCGGGTCCGTAACTCGGCGACGGGATCGGGTAAGGGATAGGCAAAATACTTGTATTCGCCGGCACCAAAGCCATGGCTGGCCATGTTGACCCGGCTTCGAAACAGCGCGTCCTCTGCATAACATCTGGTCAGGGAATCGCATTGCTGATCCGACAGCAACCCCGGAATTCGGGCGCAGCCCTCTGCGTTCAAAGCCGCTTCGACCTTCGCCCCGTCCAGTCCCGTTATCAATCTGCATCTCCTATTCCGCCCCCTGATAGCGGGCGGGACGGACCGTTCGCCACCCGAAACTTGCGCTGCAAACATGGTCCTGCATGCGAAAAAGCGCTGTGCTTTCCCGCATCGGACATCGCATGTTTCGATACAAAATTGGCCATGCGGGTCGATCACCCGAACCTGAGGCTTGGTGATACAACTTCCGGGGCCGGAGGCGGGTGATCGTCTTCCGGTCGCCGCTGCATTTCACTCCATGACGATTTTTTTGCCATCGTGAAAGGCGTGATAGACAAAAGCAAAAGTGATGTCGTGGACCACGTCAACGCCGCCCCGCTGCACGGTCACATTGCCCACATCCCTGCCCTTGCGGATGGCACGGGTGTCGAGAGCCGAGTTTTGCCCCGGGCTCCAGGTCATCGTCAAGTCGCCGTCGGTAATGGTAGTCTTTTCAACCAGCAGCGGCCACGACCAGGCTTTGCCGTCGACGACAACAACCCGGACCATAGGATTGATGCCATCGGGCATTTCCCCCCGGTACAGGAACGGGAAGCTGGCTGAATCGTAGCCGGCATAGGGGTTCTGGCCATAACTGCGCAGGCCCGGATCGGTCGGCACCAGGACCTGGCCCCGGGGGGCGCGCCGTTTGAAATTGGCAAAGGATTCTAACCGCGACGGCAGCATCTTCAGGCGCTTGCCGGTCATCTCGCCAACAATCCCTTCGCCTAGAAACTGCTGCCACCAGCTCTCCGTTTGACGGTCGTACATGACCATATCCGAATTACGCAGTTTACCGGTGGTGCCGAAATCAAGCACCCGGCCGTCCAGGCGCCGATCAAACACAATGGCCGAATTACACAGCGGACAGAAGGTCACGGTTATGGGCACACCGGCCAGGCTGTCGTTGACGATTTCATGCCATGTCAGCACAGACAGCGGATAGGCCCGCGCCTGGCCATTGATGATGACCCCAATAACCGGTTCCGTATCCGCCATCACCTGCACCCGGGCGTCGGCAAATCCGGCGAATGCGGGCTCATCGATGGAGGGAATACCATCCTTGGGCGGCCCTCCCGACAGGATCTCGGTAAAATCAACGGCGCGTCTGGAAAAATCCGTGTTTTCCCACTCCTGGCTCCAGCTGCCCGGCACCTGGGCCGCGAGCGGCGCGGATACCACCAGCAGGACCGCAACAACAAGAAATTTCAACATTTGATTTACCATGCCATCCACTGTGCCGCTCCCTGCCCGGCGCGGCAATTCAAGGGCTTTCACAAAGCGGTGATCCCGGGCAAATAAAACCGCCTCTATAAACGGATGGTTAACCGGGTTACAGTAGTCTGTGTGTCATCTGAATGAGAGGAACGGTTTGATCCATGCCTTGCCGCCAACACACCTTCATTGCGATCATCAGCCTGCTCTGCGCCCTGGCTGCGGCCCCGGCCTCGGCGCAGACCAACGGCCAGGTCCGTATTCAGGGCGTTCCCATACCTGAAGCCGGCAGCAGTGCGACGGTGGCACCGGGTGGTGCCATTCTCGATCTGCGTGAGGAAATGCGGATGTTTGTGCAGCGCATCTCCACCTATGCCAGGGACCTGAAACCCAACTTTGTGGTCATTGCCAAAAACGGCCTCGATTTGCTGGTCAAACGCGACGCCACGGATGAGACCAAAACGGCCCCGGCACGGGCCTATATGCGGGCCATTGACGGGGTCATGCAGGAAGGCCTGTTTTTTGATGAAGCCAGGGCCGGCCGGCCATTCGGCGCCCCCCCACTACCCGACCGCCAGGCGCAGATGCTGGCCATGGCCGACTATGCCAGGCGCAGCGGCCTGAAGGTGTTGACTCTGGATTTCGGCAGTGACAACAAAACTGTCGACGAAGCCCGCAAACAGGCCAGTGAACGCGGGTTCATCTCCCTTGTCGCCGATACACCGAGCGCCGAAATCTTCAAGTTACCAGCCTATCCGCCACGTCCGCCCAATGAAAACCCGAACAGTGTGATCTCTCTGAATATGGTGCAGAACTTCGCAACGGTGCGTAACTCAGGCCCCTATGGGCAACAGGCCCAGTTTGCCCTGAAAATGCACGACACCAATTACGACGCCCTCATGGTCGAAGTCTTTCATGGCCGCGAGCCTTTGTCCCGCCAGGCCGTTGAAACCCTGAAATATAAGAAGCTCGGCGCCAAGCGCCTGGTCTTTGCCTATATGAACGTGGGCACGGCGGCCAGCTACCATTATTACTGGCGGGCCAACTGGCGCGAGGGATCGCCCTACTGGATCAATTCCCCCCTGCGCGATGACCCTGACCGCTATCACGTGGAGTACTGGAACGCCGACTGGCAGGGCGTGATGAGCGGCAATCCCAATTCCTATCTCTACGGCATCATTGCCCAGGGCTTTGATGGCGTCGTCCTCGACGGCCTCGACGTCTACAAGTTTTTCGAAGGCGGCAGTGAGGCTGAAATTCAGTAACCGGGGAGCGAACAGCCCGGCAACCTGCCCCGACACGGGGGTCAGGCGCTGGCACCATCTTTATGCCTGCTGCCAGTTCATGCAAAAATTAAAAAAATCGCACGCGCCATGAGAATTGCCCGAACCTGCTCGCAATCCGGTCGGCTTTCTCCAACAGAAATTTCGGCAAATCTTGTTAAGGGTTGTCGGACACCTGGCCTGGCTCAGCACCATCGACGGCCTCTGTTGGTCAGGTGTCGGACAAGCCTCAG
>JABMNT010000049.1 GCA_013203595.1 Rhodospirillales bacterium | reverse complement strand
GTACTGGGTGACGATCTTGGTCTTACCGAGGATCCTGATGCCATAGAGCCAGAACCTGAGCCAGAAGAGCCAGCAGAACCCATGACGAAAGAGGAGATGGTTGCATCCATGAAGGCAACGAGCACAGCGACCACGATCCTTCTGGGGAAGATCGACAAGAAGCAAAGGGCGAAGGATCTTGACGAAGATGACGAGGACGACGATGAACCTGAGCCTGAGCCTGAGCCTGAGCCCGAACCCGAACAGGAACCTGAGCCTGAACCCGTTCCCGAGCCCGTGGCACAGGAGATAGCGGCGGCTGACGGTGAGCAGAGCGCAGTTTCCGTTCCGGGAGATATGCGAACGCCCACCGGTAAAATTATCGCCCGGGTCGGCGGCGCCCCGGAGCATGGCGACCCGCATTACCGTCTGCTCGTCAATGGCCGGCAAATCGCCAATGGAAACGTCGACTGGTCGATGGGGCTGCCGGCCCTCAGTGCGGACAGTCCGGGCAGTCATGTGTGCTGGCAGGATGTAGCGGTTGACTGGGACTTCGATGCGGGATTACCTGCAGTCATATCCATTACCTATGCCCCGGATCTGACCGGTCAAAGCCAGGCCAACTGTCTGCTGGCGGTCGACTGGATTGACGTCGATGGCCTGAGAATTCCCGCAGCAAGCGAATATGTGGACGTCGACGGCGAACGTGTTCCCTGGCCGGGAGAGGATTTGCTGTGGTCCTGGTCCGGCGAGTTGCGGTTCGATGTGACGGGTGCCAGTCTGGGGGTGCCGGATAGCCGGACCGGTGCCGACAGCGGCACGGAAAAGGCTGCGCCCGAGTCCCTGCCGAGACGTGTTGTCGACGCGGAGGCACCACCGCTCGTGGTTAAAGTCAGTGACCGTGATCTGGTGAACCCGTCGGTGATGGCGGAACTTGCCGCATTCGGTTCCTACATGCGTGGCGAGGCGACACCGGCGCTGGATCTTTACCGGCAGAATGAGTTTGTCAAATTAGGCCTCAATGACGGCAACTGGAGTGATGTTCGGTTTGTTGACGGGGCCGGCCGGGCCCTGCTGATTAACAGCGACGGATCATACACCTATCTTCCATCCCCGGCAGCGGACTTGCCGACGGGGGTTTTCTCGCTGTTTGAAGCAAGCCGGATCAAGCGACGGTTCATTCGCGATGCCGTGTGGCGGGCCACCGAAAAGCTCGGCCTGACACGGAAAATAAACCGCAAGATGGATTTTGACTTTCGCCCTCTGCGCGGCACAGACAGTGCTGCGTTTACACAAACCCGTGGACAAATAACCAAACGCGATGCAGGCCACAAGGTCAGCGAGTTTTATGGTCATATCCTGAAACGCGCGCTTGATAAGTTGCAGGATTCAATTCTTTCCGGAGGCCTGGGTGTCAGTTCTGCATCGACTGAGGATTCGCTGCCAATGGCAATGCCAGGCGCCGAATCGATCGCACAGCGGGCCCGCGGGGAAACCGTGAAGGCGGCGTTTTTTGAGTCTGTATGGCAGAAAACCAATAGCCGTTGATGGCGGCCACGCTTCCGGCCTGCCCTGCCCATAAATCCAGAATTTTGTTTACGTTCTGTTTACTTCCTTACCCGTATCCTTATCCGGCAATAACCTGTTGCATAAAAAAGAGGATGATTATGGGATTAGTACTGGCTTGTATTAGCTTGGGAGTTGCGTTGATTGCCTGCTGGTTTACCGCTGAAGCGTTGCGGCGGGCGGAAAGCAACGGGGATGCCGTCGTCAAACCGCACCTGCGTAATGTCAATGCGCGACTTCGGGAAAGCCGCAGCCTGATTGATGAAATGGATTCGCGCCTGCGCCGCATCGAACGCCAGGTGGAAGTATTGAAGATTGACCATCGCGCAGCCCAAGGCCTGGATGATCAAACCAGGGAATTGCGCAAAACCCTCGATCAGGCCCGGGACTTCGTTCCGACCAGGGCCATGTCGGCCTGATCACCCCTGTCAAACAGCGGAAAGCCCCCGGTCCAAATCGTGGATCAGATCGGCGGCGGTTTCCTGGCCGATGGATAGCCGGATCACATCGGCGCCAGCACCGGCGGCATCGCGTTGCTGATCCGTTAACTGACGGTGTGTGGTAGATGCCGGGTGAAGGATCAGCGAGCGGGTATCGCCAACGTTGGCCAGATGTGAAAACAAATTCACGCTTTCGACCATTTTAACCCCTGCTTCATAGCCACCGGTCAGTTCGAAGGTGAAGACGGCTCCGGCACCCTTGGGCAGGTATTTTTTGGCCAGATCATAATAGGGACTGGAGCGAAGCCCGGCGTAGGAGACCCGTTTGACTTTAGGGTGTGCTTCCAGAAATTCGGCGACGGCCATGGCGTTGCTGACGTGCCTGTCCATACGGGCGGGCAGGGATTCAATGGCGGTGATCGTATAGAAGGCGTTGGCCGGTGCCATCGCCGGGCCAAAGTCCCTGAGGCCGACGGCCCGGGTCTTCATGGTGAATCCGAAATCACCGAAGGTTTCGTAAAAAGTCAGACCGTGATAGGCCGGGTCCGGTTGGGTCATGGTTGGAAATCTGTCATCGGCGGCCCAGTCAAATTTGCCCGATTCAATCAGCACACCGCCCATGGAGGTACCATGGCCCGACAGAAATTTGGTGGTTGAATGGACGACCAGATCGGCCCCCCAGTTCATGGGTTGCAGCAGATAGGGGGTGGCCAGGGTGTTGTCGACAATAAGCGGGACATGGGCGTCTTTGGCAACGGCGGAGATCGCTTCCAGATCAAGCACAATACCGCCGGGGTTGGCCAGCACTTCAATAAAGATCGCCTTGGTTTTAGCGGTCACCGCATTGCGGAAATTTTCGGGATCGGTGGGGTCAACAAAAGTGACGTTCCAGCCCAGTCGTTTGAAACTGACGCCAAACTGGGTGATTGATCCGCCATACAGATTGCGCGAGGCAATAAAATGATCACCCGGTTCAAGCAATGAAAAGAAGGTCAAAAACTGGATCGCGTGACCGGATGCCGCGCAGACACTGGCCCGGCCGTTTTCCAGCGCCGCCATGCGTTCTTCCAGCACGGCGACGGTGGGGTTGGTCAGGCGGGAGTAGATAAACCCGAAGGTTTGCAGGTTAAACAGATCGGCGGCGTGCTCGACACTGTCGAAGACATAGGAGGTCGTCTGATAGATCGGGGTGTTGCGCGCGCCGGTCACCGGGTCTGGTTGTGCGCCTGCGTGAACGGCCTTGGTTTCATCGCCGTATTGCCAGGAGCTGTCGGTTTTCTTGTCCATTGTATTACCCCGGTTTCCTGCGTTTTGACGATATGATGCCGGAATTGACACCGCTCCAGCCCAATTCGCCAAACAACCGTCCATATTCGATTTTCGGGCAGCGATCCATAATCACCTGCAGGCCGGCGTCTTCGGCCCGTCCGGCCGCTTCATCATTGCGCACGCCAATCTGCATCCAGATAACCCGTCCCCGCTGTTCTGGGGCCAGTGCCAGCACCTCGTCAACGACGCCACCGGCGGCTGTCGAGGAGCGAAAGATATCCACCATATCAAACGGTTCGGGAATATCAGCCAGGCTGGCGTAAACCACCTCCCCCAGTATCTCCTTGCCGGCATGGCCCGGATTTACCGGGATCACCCGATAGCCCTTGCCCTGCAGGTATTTCATCACAAAACTTGACGGCCGCACCCAGTTGGGACTGGCGCCGACCATGGCGATGGTTTTCACGCTGCGCAAAATGTCGCGAATGTCGGCGTCCTTATAAACCAGTGTCATGGCTAGCGGTCCGGCCATTCGGGCATTGGTTTTTTGTCGACAAAGGCCTTAAGTCCTGCACGGGCGTCCGCCATCTTCATGTTGCTGACCATACATTCCGTGGCCTGTGCATAGGCGGCTTCCATGCCCTGTTCGATTTGCGTGTAGAACAGCTGTTTGCCCCGGGCGATGAACGCCGGGCCCTGTTTAGCGATCCTGGTAGCCAGGGCGGCAACCGTTTGATCGAGCATGTCGGGTTCACTCAACCGGTTCACAAGCCCGTACTGCAGGGCTTTTTCGGCGTCGATAAACTCGCCGGTCAACAGCAGTTCCATGGCCTGCTTGCGCGGCAAATTACGGGTCACGGCAACCGACGGGGTGCCGCAAAACAAGCCAATGCCGATCCCCGAGGTCGCGAAGCTGGCGGCCGTCGAGGCAACGGCAAGATCGCATTGGGCGACCAACTGGCATCCGGCGGCTGCGGCAATGCCATGGACCCGGGCGATCACCGGCTGGGGCAGACTGGTAATGGTCAGCATCATCCGGCTGCATTGTCTGAACAGGGCGCGAATTGCCTGTTCATCGGAATTGGCGACCATTTCCTTGACATCGTGGCCGGCGCAAAAAGCCTTGCCATTGCCAGCCAGAACGACAACCCGCACTGTCCGGTCTTCGGCAATCTGGTCAAAGGTGGTTTGCAGGGCAGTCATCATTTGATCCGACAAAACATTAAACTTTGCCGGTTGATTCAATGTCAATGTGGCTATTCCCGCCGCATCCGAGCGAAGTAAAAGGTCCGCATCCGTCATTTTTGCCTCTGTGTATATTGTCTAAAGGGCTTCCCTGAATGTTGGGCTTTGATCCCCCGATAGCAAGGAAAAAGGTGGCCGCAGGGAGACCCTTGCATTCAGGCCGGTAGTCGGGAGAATAGGCAGCGGGCAGCGCAATTCTCATGTCAGGGGGTCAACGTGGCAGATATTCGGAACACACCGTCGCAGGGGCATTCGCAAACGGTGAATAAAATTACCGAACGCCTGAGTCTGTTTTTGGGGGGCAGCTATTCGGCTGATACCCTGACCAGGGATAATTCGAAAAAACCCCTGCATGAACGCCTGTACGCGCGCATTGCCGCCGTTGAATCACGCCGGCAAAGAAATATCGAAGCGATTGCCCAGGCCGCGTACGAATCCGCCGATGAGGTGGCCAGCGACCCGGACAAGGGCCAGGCCAACGAAGACTGGCTGGCGCGGTTCATTGATCTGGCACAGGATGTTGCCAGTGCCGAGATGCAGCAGGTCTGGGGCCATGTCCTTGCCTGTGAAATCGCGGCCCCCGGCAGCGCCAGCGTGCAGATGCTGGATGCCCTCACTGCCATGGTTGCAGCAGACCTTGATTTGCTGGAAAAGGTCGGCCGCATCCGCTTTCCCACGGGCTACCTGCTGAAAATTAGCGGCCGCAATGAGTTCGAGGAATTCGGTATTTCCGAACAGCAGATCGCGCACCTGCAAAGCCTTGGTCTGGTTCAGGATGCCAATGACCTGAGTGTGACTTTCTATGCGCCGACCAAGGGTATCACCTTCGATTTCAAGGGCGCCGACCTGATTGCCCGCCACCCGACCAGCCAGCTGTTTGTGCTGCCGGCGTTTCGCCTGACCGGAATCGGCAACGAAATCATGCCCCTGGTGGCCGACTTGCCGGTCGACATGGACTATCTGAAAGCCCTTGGTCAGGATTTCAAAAGCAGGGGATACGACTACCGGATCCGCGACGCCACGGGCGCCCTCATCGAGTTTGTCTGAGCGCTGTCCTTCAGCGGCGGATAAGGCGTTCGCCTTTTTCTCCGATCCGGCCCGCGGCCCATGGGGGAGAAACCTTTTACGTTTACGTAAACGGTACCTATGATGGGCGCTTTCAACGTCGGTGAGGCAGGCCCGTGTCAAAACTTTCCATTGCAGATTTTAACCAGCTCATGGGCGATGAAATGCCCTGGGCCCTGGACGCCGGGCTGAGCCTGGAAACCATCGGCGCGGGCAGCGCCTGCATGCGTCTGCCCTTTGCTGCGGGCATGCTGCGGCCCGGCGGCACCATATCCGGCCCGACCATGATGATGCTGGCCGATGCCCTGATGTATGCGGTTGTCCTGAGTGCGATCGGTCCGGTGCCGCTGGCGGTGACCACCAATTTCAGTATCAATTTTCTGAACCGACCGCAACCGGCTGATCTGATTGCCGAGGGCAGGGCGCTGAAGATCGGCCGTCGGCTGGCGGTCATCGAGGTGACGATCAGTTCGCAGGGCCAGGTGGCACCTGTCGCCCATGCAACCGGAACCTATTCAATTCCCCCGGATCGCCCTCTCTGATTTCAGGGTATTATAATACCCTATAGGTAAATGTCCGTTTTTTAACGGTTTTTCGTTGACATACCCGTTTCAAATGATACTTTCCGCGCCGAAACCGGTAGGGGCGTTTACCTTTACCCGAACAGTATTTCGTTTGGGCCTCTGCCTGAACCTATTTAAAGAGTGAACAATGAAAACATATTCAGCCAAACCGGACGATATCGAACGCAAGTGGTTCATTATCGATGCCAAAGACCTCGTATTGGGGCGGATGGCGTCCCAGATTGCCCTGCGTCTGCGTGGCAAGCACAAGCCCATGTACACACCGCATATGGATTGTGGCGATAATATCATCGTCATCAATGCCGAGAAGGTAAAACTGACGGGCCGTAAACTGACCGACAAGGTCTATTACTGGCACACGGGCCACCCGGGCGGCATCAAGAGCCGGACCGCCGGCTCGATCCTCGAGGGTCAGTTTCCCGAGCGCGTTGTGATCAAGGCCGTTGAGCGGATGATCAGCCGCAATCCCCTGGGCACCCAGCAAATGCGCAAATTGCACGTTTACGCCGGCCCGGAACATCCCCATGAGGCACAGCAGCCAGAAGCTCTGGATATCGCAGCCATGAATCCAAAGAACAAGAGGAGCGTCTAAACCATGGCCGAAGAAAACAAGCCAACTCTCGAGAACCTGAAGGAAGCCATGGAAGGCGCTGCTGCTGCAGCCGCTGCCCCGGCGGCTCCTGCTGCTGACGCCACTGCCGCTGCTGCTGATGACAGCGCGGTCGTTGCTGCCGAAACCATCGTGCGCGAGCCCAAAATTGACGAGCTGGGCCGCTCCTATGCCACCGGTAAACGGAAAGATGCGGTTGCCCGTGTCTGGATCAAACCGGGACCCGGCAAGATTGTCGTCAACGGTCGCGAAGTAAATACCTACTTTGCCCGTCCGGTTCTGCAGATGCTGGTTCAGCAGCCCTTTGATGTGACCGAGCGCAGTGGCCAGTTCGACGTCTTCTGTACGGTCAAGGGCGGCGGTTTGTCCGGCCAGGCCGGCGCTGTCAAACACGGCATTTCCAAGGCCCTTAACCTGTATGAGCCGGCCCTGCGTGGCGTGCTTAAAAAGGAAGGCTTCCTGACCCGCGACAGCCGTACGGTTGAGCGTAAGAAATACGGCAAGCGTAAAGCCCGCCGGAGCTTCCAGTTCTCCAAGCGTTAAGCCGAAGCTTACATATAATTACGAAAAAGGGCTGTCCCGCAGGGGGCAGCCCTTTTTTGTGGTCGGTTGTATCCCTATATGGCAATTATCTTCAACGGATAAAGGATCGATCCATGCGCGCGTTTATGGCTTCTCTTGTACTGGCTTTGATAGTGCTTGTGCAGACATCGGGTATTGCTCTTGCCCACCATGGCTGGACGTGGACAACGGGTGGCAATATTTCGCTCACCGGGATCATTGAATCGGCTCAGCTGGGCAATCCGCACGGCGTGCTCAAAATCGACGCCGACGGCAATGTCTGGACGGTCGAGGTTGGCCAACCCTGGCGCAACGCACGCGCCGGGCTGAAGCCGGGCGATCTGGCGGCGGGCGTTGAAGTCCGCATCGTCGGCGAGCCCTCCACTGATATCAATGACAAGCTGATGAAGGCCGAGCGGATCTACATCGGTACTCAGGAATACATTCTCTACCCCGAGCGCGACTGACGGCGGGCCTGCGGCCTTGGACGAGATATTTGTGACCCTGCAATCGCTTGCGCCGATAACTGCGCTGCGGTTCTCGCGCTGGGCCTATGCCATGGTTAACGCCGGCCATGTCCTGGCCATTGCGCTGGTGGTCGGCGGCGCCATCCCGCTGTCTTTACGTTTGTTCGGTCTGTGGCCATCGGTGCCGCGCGCCGCCCTTGTGCGTGTGCTGTCACTGACTGCCGGGATTGGTCTGGGGCTGGCGCTGATGAGCGGCAGCCTGTTATTCGCAACCCGGGCGCCTGAATATGTGGCGAACCCGGCGTTTCAGATCAAAATGGCCCTCATCCTCACCGGTGCCAGTTCGGCCGTCCTCGCCCATGTGCGCCATGGCTGGGCCCTTGATGGCGCGTCGCATAGGGCCGCACGCGGCATCGCGGTAGTCTCGGTCATTTGCTGGATCGGGGCACTCGTCTCGGGCCGTCTGATCGCCTTTATGAACGGTTAAGCGCCGTCTCTTTGAAAGTCGGGGAACAAGCCCCGCAATTCAAAAGCCCGCCAAACCGGCGGGCTTTTGTGTCGGGCATCGTTACGGCGGACAGGGTCTGGGCTAACCCGTATGGCTGGATTCCAGTATTTCGGTAACCGGGAGAGACCCGAGATCCTGTAGTTTCTTGTTCTGCGGAATATCCAGATCGACCAGATTTGAAATCCGTGAAAAGGTTGAATCGACAAATAATTTGTCGCCGTCCGCATTGACGCGATGAATTCTATAACGAACGGAACCCCGTTCACTCTGGGTCAGTCGCCCGACAAGATTCTTCGATGCCCAGACGGTCCCGCCGGTGGCAAAGTCGCTTAACCGGCCACAGCGATTAACCGTGTCGCCAAGGACGGTGAATTCCAGATGGGTATTGGTCTGGTAAGTCCCAAACCATTCCTGTCCTTCATCGATGCCAACATTGAGCATGAGCTCATTGGTCCAGTTTTTACGGCCCCGCCATTGCATGTTGATGGTGCGCATCGCTTCCTGCATTTCCAGTGAACACTGCACCGCGTTCAGGATGTAATTGCTGTCGGGTTGGGGAAAGAAGTAACAGAGCAAGCCGTCGCCGACATGTTTGCCGTGGGTCGCATTGAACTTGCGCAGGATCGGCTCCATGGTCGACCAAATCTGGTTGATCAGTTCAAAGTACTCCTCCGGCGGCAATTCGGCGCAGATTTTCACTGAGTTCTGAATATCGGCAACCATGACAGACAGGGGGGTCAGATAGGGCCGACGCTTTTTAAGCAGCTCGCGAATGATCACATCCCGGCGGCCCAGCAATTCAAGCAATGAATCACTTGGGCTTTGCGATGGCTCGTAGGTGAAAAAGACGCCTTCGCGGAAAAACGATGCGTAGATCAAATACCAGGAAGCCGGACTACCGGCTGGCGCCATATTGACCTTGGTATGGAGCAGGGCGGCACGATCGGCGGTTTCCGTTTCATCATAGGTGCGGAGAAGTGTTTCGACATCCTTACCATCCATCTGCGATCCGAGGGTGTAAAACCGCGCCCGCGGAATCCGGTTTTTGGCCGCCATCAGGTGAAAACGCAGGATTTCATCCCGGTCAACGGCGGTTCGGATCGGCTCCTGGTTGAGCAATAGGGGGAAGATGCTGCATTCGGTGATATCCTCTGACAGGCCTGCCTCAAGATGAAACAGACTGTCGTTCGATGCCTCATTGGACCATTCAACCTCAAACTGGTTGTTGACCATATAGGCGGGTCCGGTTACGGCTTCGAGATTCAGTGATTGCTGAACCGGAAGTGCCTTGTAGGGCCGTTTGCCTGCAGCGGACGTTTCCGGAACATCTGCCATATCCGGGCTATTGCCTGGCGTGCGGGTAACCAGATTTGTTACCGTGTCCTGTGCTTGAGAATTTGTAATTGCAGTCCTGATTTCGTTCATTGTCATCCCCTCCTGTTTGAGTTCGTTGACTCTTGTGACTATATTTAGCGCGCTTATCGGGAAGTAACCCAAACGCTTTGCACGGCCATCTCCTTTTTCAGGAGCTTTCACATGAGGACGCGGCAATATTCCCAAGGCCACATAGTTATTCAATGTGGCCCGGGATATCCCCGTCTTCGAAAGCAGTTCTTTGCTGGTTAGCTCGTGCATTGTCATTTATTTAGAGTCTAATTAAACTGTCTAGTTATGTTAACACTTTATTTAGAGCCAGTTGCAAAATTCTTGTTTTCCCGCGTAACTTTTCTCTCTAAATAATCTTGCGCCGATACGATTCGTCCTTTTGCAGTTGAGATTTTCTAAAAAGGGAGTTTTGATGATGTTTTAGGCATAAATC
>JABMNT010000048.1 GCA_013203595.1 Rhodospirillales bacterium | reverse complement strand
GGTCGGGGCGAGAGGATTCGAACCTCCGGCCTCACGCTCCCAAAGCGCGTGCTCTACCAGGCTGAGCTACACCCCGACACGGGAGTTAATTAGGCGCTCGCCGCTCTTTAAGCAAGACCCAATAGCGCCCGCCCGGCCATTTCTTTACCGCTGTTCCCGTTGCCATGGACGCGCACCGCCGCCCGGCTCCGCAGCACCCCTGCACAGGGTTCAGCTGGCCTGGTTTTGGCTGGCGATCCGGATCGTTCACACCGTCACAGGCGGGCTCCAGTCCCAAGCCCGCCCTGGCAGCGAAAATATCTACCCATTGCCAAAATCGGGGTCGATGTGCCATTAACCATAGATCAGCCCATGTGGCCCCATCCAGGTGAACCAGTAAATGAGCGATAGCGCAGACATGCCATTGCAGCCGGATCCGGTTCCCAACCGGGACATCGCCTATCTGGAACGCCCGTTGGCGGAATTGCCCGACAGTTTTCAAACGGTTTACGCCTACTGGCATTTACTGCGCGGGCGTCGGTTTGCGCCGACTTGGCAGGAGTTTGACATGATGCAAATTCCACCGGCCCTGTTGCCGTCAACCCTGGTCAAGGACGTGGAACGGGACCCGCTGGCCTTTCGCTATCGCTTTTACGGCACCCATTTCGCCCGGCTCTGGGACAGGGATCTGACCGGTAAAACCACCGACGATATTGCAAGCCCCCTGCTGGCACAGGTGATCCGCCAGACGCTGACCCATTTTATTGCGCAAAAGCAGCCGGCCTTTTACCTGCTGCACATCGGCCCGCGCCTGAACGACCACCGCCTGCAGGTCCAGTTGCGCCTGCCCATTTCCAACGATGGCGAAACCGTCACCAACATCGTCAGTCTGGTCAGTCACCAGATCGATATGGACGCCTATTCGAAACTGTTTACCGACGGCTGATTTCCCTGTCCGAACGATCGGTGTGCAGGCGTGGCGGCGGACGTAAGTCCTATTGGTTCTCAAACATCTCATGAATGACTTTGTCACCAGCCCGGATCCCCAGCCGTCTGGCGGTTCCGGCCCGCACTTCGAGCACTGCCTTGGCTGGTCCGGCCGAATTGATATAGCCGAGTGACAAAGGCTCAGTGTCGCGGGCGATGTTGATGATTGTGCCGTTTTCGCTGATAAAGAACATATCGAGCGACAGATAGGTGTTCTTCATCCACATGGTCACCGGATGTACCGATTCGAAGTCAAACAGCATGCCCTGATCGGCGGCCATGGCCTTGCGTCCCTGCAGCCCCAGGGCCCGTTGCCGGCTGGTTTCGGCAATTTCCACACGAAAGCGGTGCTGCGCGGCGCCGGACGCAATGGTCAGGGTGGAGATTCGAAATGATTCGGCGCAATCAGCCTGATTAGTACCACTTATCCCCAGCAGGAAAACAATAGTCAGAATTCTAAGTGCCGTTGCCAAGATCGATACCCTTACTTTTATTCATTTATTTCAACTGGTTATGCATTTTCTACCGAAGCCCGGCCTTTCCACTTTAACATTTTATTCATTTTTGCGAGGTTTTTTCTGGCATCCCCTCCTCCTCAAATTTATCCTGTCCCTACAAGTAAGCCCCTGAATAAATAGCCCAAGAAAAGGCAGGGGGACTTATGTGAGGCTTAAGTGGGATCCGGCGTTTGCTGCATGTAGTTAGTCTGGCGGTTGTATTAAGTGGCATCTGGTGGCTCCTGTCCGGATATGCCGTGCTGTTCATCCTCGGCCTTGGTGCCGGTTCGATCCTGCTTGTGCTTTTTATCTGTCACCGCATGGATACCATCGACCACGAGACCCACCCCATTCATCTGGCGCCGGCGATCGTTACCTATTATCCGTGGCTGATCTGGGAAATTGTTCTCGCCAACTGGGATGTGGCCAAGGCCATTGTTAAAAACGATTCTTCGCTGCGCCCCCGGCTGATGCAGGTGAAGTCGACCCAGAAATCCGAGGTCGGTCGGGTTACCTATGCCAATTCCATAACCCTGACGCCGGGCACCGTGACCCTGAACGCCGACGGCGACAGCTTTCTTGTCCACTCCCTGACGCAGGGTTCAAAGGAGGGGCTGGAGACAGGTGAAATGGACCGCCGGGTGTCCGCCCTCGAACTGGGCAAGGATGGCCACAGGGCCACCAGTCAACCGGCAGCCGGGGAGACTGATATCTGATGTTTATCGCCGCCGCAGCCGCTGTCCTGGTTACCATGGCGCTGGCCCTGTTCCGGGCACTTAAAGGCCCCAGCGTTTATGACCGAATTCTGGCGATCAATGCCTTTGGAACCCTGACCGTGGTCCTGATTTCCGTGCACGGCTTCATGGCCGGTCGGCCGGAGTTTCTGGATCTGGCCCTGGTCTATGCGCTGATCAATTTCATCGGCACGATCGCGGTCACCCGCTTTGTCACCTATGCGCAGATGGAAAATCCCACCGACGATAATGAGCCGGGAGAAATCTGATGGATCTGCTTATCGATATCATCAGCTGGGTTTGTATTATCAGCGGCGGCCTGTTCTGTCTGATCGGCGGGCTGGGGCTTATACGCCTGCCCGACATGTATGCGCGCATGCACGGCGCCAGCCTTATCGACACCATGGGTATCGGATTGATTTTGACGGGCCTGATGTTTCAGGCCGGATTTACCCTGGTTACCGCCAAACTGCTGCTGATCCTGGCCTTTGTGTTTTTCACCAGCCCGACGACCACCCATGCCCTGGCCCGCGCCGGTCTCAACGGCGGCCTGGTTCCCGAGGTCGAAAACGACGAACTATCAGAACCGGGAGCAGACCCATCGAAGACCTGATCGTCATCGTCCTGCTTGGCTTCATGGCCGCAACAGCTGGCGGAATCATGCGCATCCGCAATCTGTTTTCCGTGGTTATACTGACCGGCGTGTTCAGCCTGCTTGGTGCCGCTATCTATGTGATCATGGATGCGGTCGATGTGGCGTTTACGGAAGCCGCTGTCGGTGCCGGCGTCTCGACGGTGCTGATGCTGGGCACCCTGGCGTTGACCACCAGGGAGGAAAAAGCTTCGTCTTCCCGGCGGGTTTTACCGGCCGCATTGCTGTCTCTGGTAACCGGCGCCATCCTGATATACGGCACCCTGGATATGCCCGACTACGGTGACGGCAGAGCCCCCATCCATTTACATGTGGCGCCCCGGTACCTGAACGATTCAGCGCAGGAAATTGACATTCCCAACGTGGTTACCTCGGTTCTCGCCAGTTACCGGGGTTATGACACCTTGGGCGAAACCTTTGTCATCTTCACCGCCGCCATGGGCGTGCTGGCGATTATCGGTCGCGGACGGCGGCGCCGGAAATCCGGCACCACCGGGGAGGCCGACAAATGAGCCTGAGTGATATTCGTTTCATGCGTCGCAAGGTGGTCCTGCGGGTTGTCTCCAAAATCCTGATCCCGTTCATTCTGCTGTTTGGACTCTATGTCCAGTGGCATGGCGATTTCGGGCCGGGCGGCGGCTTTCAGGCCGGTGTTATTTTTGCCTCGGCTTTTATCCTCTATGCCCTGATTTTCGGGGTTGAGCAGACCCGCCGCGCGGTACCGGCCTGGGTGACCCGCTCAGGCCTGGCAGTCGGTGTTCTGTTATACGCCGGGGTTGGCGTGGCGACTCTGCTGCTCGGTGAAAATTTTCTCAATTACAACGCCCTCGCCAGCGACCCGATCCAAGGCCAGCATCTGGGAATTCTGCTGGTTGAACTGGGCGTCGGCATCACCGTCTGCTGCGCGATGATTACGATCTTCATCGCCTTTGCCGGTCGGGGGCGCAGCTGATGGAATTTCCGGGCCTGCTCGTCTACTGGATTATCGTGGTCCTGATGATGATGGGATTATACATTGTTGTCGCGCAGAACAATCTGGTCAAAAAGATTGTCGGGCTGAACGTTTTTCAGGTCTCGGTGTTTTTGCTCTATATCACCATGGGCAAGATCGCCGAAGGAACAGCACCGATTCTGGCCGACGAGATTGAAATCTATTCGAACCCCCTGCCCCACGTACTGATCCTGACCGCGATCGTGGTCGGGGTCGCGACAACGTCGCTGGGACTGGCCCTGGTTGTGCGTATCCACGAGGCCTATGGCAGCATCGAAGATGATGAAATTCTAGAGCAGGAAAGCGACGCATGATCGAAGCCCACCTCCCGATCCTGCAGGTCATTATTCCGCTGATAGCTGCCCCGGTTTGTGTATTCCTGCGCCATCCGCTGATCACCTGGGCGCTGGCCACGGTGATCAGCTGGGTCTGCCTGGCCATATCGATCATGCTTCTGCAACAGGTCCAGGCCAGTGGCGAGATCATCTACGAAATCGGCGGCTGGGCGGCCCCCTGGGGCATTGAATACCGGGTCGACACGCTAAGCGCCTGGGTCATGGTCATTGTCACCAGCGTTGGTGCCGTGGTCACCCCTTACGCCAAACTGAGCGCCGAAAAGGAAATCGACCGCGACCGCCTGTATATTTTCTACGCCATGCTGCTGCTCTGTGAGACCGGCCTGCTCGGCATCACCATCACCGGCGATGCCTTCAACCTGTTCGTGTTCCTGGAAATATCCTCGCTGTCGACCTACGTGCTGGTCAGTATGGGCAAGGACCGCCGGGGGCTGACGGCGGCCTATCGCTACCTGATCATGGGCACGCTGGGGGCAACCTTCTACATCATCGGCGTTGGCCTCATGTACATGATGACCGGCACCCTGAATATTGCCGATCTGGCGAAACTGATTCCGGACGTTGCCGAAACCCGCACCGTGCAGGCGGCTCTCGCCTTTCTGACGGTTGGCCTGGCGATCAAGCTGGCCCTGTTTCCCCTGCACCTGTGGCTGCCTAATGCCTATGCCTTCGCGCCATCGGTGGTCACCGTGTTCCTGGCCGCCACCGCCACCAAAGTCGCCGTCTATGCCCTGATCCGTATCGTGTTTACGATCTTCGGCGGCGTTGATATTCTGGAATCCGTGGAGATCCGCCACGTCCTGGCAGCACTGGCGATTGCCGCCATGTTCGCCGGCTCGGCGGTTGCCATCTATCAAACCAACATCAAGCGCATGCTCGCCTATTCGTCGCTGGCGCAAATCGGCTACATGATTTTGGGCCTGTCCATGAACAGTGTCACCGGGGTCACCGCCGGTCTGGTCCATCTGTTCAACCATGCCATGATGAAGGGCGGGTTGTTCATGGTCATGGGCTGCGTGGTTTACCGCATCGGGTCAGCCAAACTGGACGACATGGCCGGCCTTGGCAAACAGATGCCGGTGACCATGGGCGCCTTTGTCGCCGGTGGCCTGAGCCTGATCGGTGTGCCGCTGAGCGTCGGTTTCATTTCCAAATGGACCCTGCTGCAGGCCGCCTTCGAAAAAGGCTGGTGGCCGGTGGCCGCATTGATTGTGGTCAGTTCACTGCTGGCCGTCATCTATATCTGGCGGGTTGTCGAGGTCGCCTATTTCCGTGAACCGGCCGCCGGACAGGTGGCGGTAAAGGAAGCCCCGTTCCTGATGCTGATCCCGATGCTGCTGCTGATCGGTGCGTCTTTCTATTTCGGCATTGACGGGACCAGCACACTCACCGTTGCCGGCGACGCCGCCAAAGCCCTGATCGGCGGTCTCAAATGATCCCCGAACAGGTCATTCCCTGGGCCCTTGGATTGCCATTGCTCGGTGCCTTCGGCATCTGGATCACCGGTCGCTGGCCCAATATCAGAGAATCGGTCACGCTGATTACCTCCCTGCTCGTCTTCGTTCTGGTCGCTTCTTTATTTGACAATGTGGCGGCCGGCGAGAACCCGAGCTGGCAATGGGGCGAGATGCTGCCGGGCCTTGGCATCTCCTTCGTGCTTGAACCGCTGGGCATGATCTTCGCCGGAATAGCCAGCTTCCTGTGGATTGTCACCACCCTTTACACCATCGGCTACATGCGGGGCCACCACGAGAAAAACCAGACCCGCTTCTACATCTGTTTCGCCGTCGCCATTTCAAGCGCCATCGGCATCGCCTTCGCCGGCAATATGCTGACGCTGTTTGTGTTCTACGAGGTTCTGACCATCTCCACCTTCCCGCTGGTCACCCATTCCGGCACGCCGGAGGCCAAACGGGCCGGACGGGTTTATCTGGGCATCCTGATCGGCACGTCCATCGGCCTGCAACTGGTCGGCATCATCTGGACCTACAGCCTGACCGGAACCCTGGACTTCACCCCCGGCGGGATCATGGAAGGCAAGGTCCAGCCGACCATCGTCGCCATATTGCTGGCTCTGTATGTGTTCGGTATCGGCAAAGCCGCCGTCATGCCGTTTCACCGCTGGCTGCCCGCCGCCATGGTCGCACCGACCCCGGTCAGTGCCCTGCTGCATGCCGTTGCCGTGGTTAAGGCGGGCGTGTTCACCGTGCTCAAAATCACGGTTTATATATTCGGTATCGATTTCCTGAGTGAACTGGGTGCCAGCACCTGGATCGCCTATATGGCGGCGATGACGATCCTGCTGGCCTCGCTGGTGGCCATGCGCAAAGACAACCTGAAGGCCCGGCTCGCCTACTCAACCATCAGCCAGTTGTCCTATATTGTGCTGGGCGCAATGATGGCCACAGGATTGGGCATTATCGGCGGCGGCATGCATATCGTGATGCACGCCTTTGGCAAGATTACCCTGTTCTTTTGCGCCGGTGCGATCATGGTCGCCAGCCATAAAACAGAAATCAGCCAGATGCGCGGTCTCGGCCGCAAGATGCCGATCACCTTCATCTGTTTCCTGATCGGCAGTTTGTCGATTATCGGTCTGCCGCCGTTTGGCGGGGTCTGGAGCAAATGGTATCTGGCCCTGGCTGCGGCCGAAACCGATCAGGTTATCTTTGTTGCCGTGCTGATGATTTCATCACTGCTCAATGTGGCTTACCTGTTGCCGATTGTGGTTCGCGGTTTTTATAATGATCCGGCCCCGGATGATCACGATCAGCACCACGACACAGACAATGACCATGCGGATGCCAATGCCGCCGCCCACCATCCCGGCGACGCCAGCGGTCCCCACCAGTGGAAATGGGCCGGAATGACCGAAGCGCCACCGCTCTGTGTCGGCGCACTGGCCTTTACCGCGGCCGGTTGCCTGGTGCTGTTTGTCTATGCCGATATGGTTTATCAGTTTTTGCTGCCTGTCGTCGAAGGGACCGTCAAATGAACGACGATAAAAAATACTGGCTGGATGATGCGGCCAATGTGCGGAAAATCATCATTGGCGTCGTCGTGATTTGCGCCGGCTTACTGGCAGCCGATTTCTTTTATGACAAACATGCGACTTTTTCCATTGAAGGCTGGTACGGGTTCTACGGGATCTACGGGTTTATCGTTTTCTGCGCGATCGTGCTGATCGGCAAGGAACTCAGAAAAATCCTGATGCGGGACGAGGATTACTACGATGAGTAGTTTCCTGTTCAGCCCCGGTCTGATTTTGATTTTTGGTGCGGCGCTGGTGCCGGTGCTGCCGCTGGTTTTACGCCGCGCCTATTTGCTGTTACTGCCGGTTATCTGCTTCTGGTATATTCTGGGGCTCAACCCCGGAGATGTGCAGACCTTTGAGTTCATGGGCTACCAGCTGGAACCACTGCGGGTCGACAAACTGGCGCTTGTCTGGGGATATGTGTTTTCTCTGGCGGCGTTCTTAGGCGTCCTGTTTGCGATCCATCAGGATGACCGCGTTCAGGATGTATCGGCCCTGGTTTATGCCGGCAGTGGCATTTCCGCTGTCTTCGCCGGCGATTTGATCTCTTTGTTTGTGTTCTGGGAACTGACCGCCATCAGCTCGGTCTTTCTGATCTGGGCCAGCCGTACGGAAGCCTCTTACCGGGCCGGGGTCCGCTATCTGATTATCCAGATCGGCTCAGGGGTGATCCTGCTGGCCGGCATCCTGTTCTGGTTCGCCGATACCGGCTCGCTCGCCTTCGGCGACATCGGTATCGAAACCCTGGCCGGCAAGCTCATCTTCATCGCCTTTGGCATCAAATGCGCCTTTCCGCTGCTGCATAACTGGCTGCAGGACTCCTATCCGCAAGCCACCCCGACCGGCACCGTCATTCTGTCGGCCTTCACCACCAAACTGGCGGTTTACGCCCTGGCACGAGGCTATGCAGGTACCGAAGTCCTGATTTACATCGGCGCAACCATGACCGCCTTCCCGATCTTTTTCGCCGTCATCGAAAACAATCTGCGCAAGGTCCTGGCCTACAGCCTGAACAACCAGCTGGGCTTCATGGTGGTCGGCATTGGCATCGGCACACCGCTGGCCCTGGACGGCACCGCAGCACACGCGTTCTGCCATATTCTCTATAAAGCGCTTTTGTTCATGTCCATGGGGGCGGTGCTGCACCGTACCGGAACAACCAAGGCCTCCGAACTGGGCGGGCTTTACAAGTCAATGCCGTTCACCGCCACCTTCTGCACCATCGGCGCCATGTCGATTTCGGCGTTTCCCCTGTTCAGCGGCTTTGTCAGTAAATCGATGATTCTGACGGCCGCCGCCGGCGACGGCTATTGGGGCGTGTGGGCAGTTCTGGTCTTCGCTTCGGCGGGGGTTATGGAGCATTCCGGAATCAAGATCCCCTACTTCGCGTTTTTTGCCCACGACAGCGGCAAACGACCGAAAGAAGCCCCGTTCAATATGTTGCTGGCCATGGGGATCACGGCCTTCCTGTGCATCGCGATCGGGGTTTATCCCGCCCCGCTCTATGCCATCCTGCCCTACCCGGTTGATTTTGTGCCCTATACCACGGCTCACGTGATCACCCAGCTGCAGCTCCTGATGTTCTCGGTGCTGGCCTTTATTGTGCTCATAAAAACCGGGCTCTACCCGGAAGAAAAGCCGTCAACAAACCTGGATTTCGACTGGCTGTATCGGCGGCTGCTGCCGAAATTTCTCCGCGGATCCGGTCAAAAAATTGCCGTCGCCGATCAGCATATCCGCTCCCAGCTGTTGCTTATCGTCAGCCGGGTCATGCAGACCTCCGAGCGCTGGAGTGGCTTCAACGGCACCCTCGCCCGCTCGTCGACGGTAGGCTCCATGGCCTCCTATGCGGTCGGCCTGCTGGCGGTATTTCTGGTGCTGTACTTCATCGCATAGAGGCACTTCCCATCGGCTTCAGCGCTCGCTTTGCGCTGCCGTCCTGGCCGCCGCCAGGCGCAGCCGCACACCAATGTCAAAAAACGGCCGAGGCGGGATCAGGTTTGGCTTGGCCAGGTTCAGCACATGGCTTAGCAGTTCTGACTGACCACCCAGAGCCAGTTCAGCAATCAACCGGCCCATGATTGCACCCCGCGACACACCAGCGGCATTGTAGCCGCCGCAGAGATACAGCCCCGGCTGGCTCTGCTCAAACACAGGCCTGGCGTTGCGGCTGACGCATATAGTGCCGCTCCAGCTGTAGGCGATGGCGCTTTCGTCGAGGAACGGAAACCGTTTGTTCAGCCCCTCGCCATGCTGCTTGCGCCGGGCCATCAGCAGCGCCCCGTCGATGCCCGAAGGCCGGTATTCAGCTGTGTTACGAATCAGAACGCGGCGATCCTGGGTGAGCCGCATGGTCGCGCCAAAGCTTTGCGGTGACAGCACACCCCAGGGTTCGGGATGTCCGATTTCATCCTCTTCGGCCGCGGTTAGCGGCCGCGTCAGGCTCGCCGTCAGCGCCAGCGGAAAGACCCGCAGCCTTTTCAGACCAAGACGCGGGAAAAACGCATTGACCGCCACGATCACATGGGGAGTGCTCAGCGACCCCCCCGCCACCTGCACTTTCCAGCTACCGCCTGCACGAGAGATTTTCTGCACCGGCGTATCTTCAAAACACAGCACGGTTTCGGGAAGCGTTGCAGCCAGTCCCCGGGCCAGCATCGCCGGCTGCAACAACGCCCCGCCACGGGATTCCACACCCAGCTCATAAAAACCTGTTCCCAGCCGCTTTGCCAAATCGGCACCTTCGATCAAACGCGCATCCAGCCCCAACCCACGAAAGGCTTCTGCATGATCTCGCAGTTTGTTGAAATTTTTCGGATCATGCGCCGCATGGATCGAAGCCGTGTCCTCCCACTGGCATGAGATCCGGTTATCCTTAACCAACCGCCGGAGTTCCGCCACGCCGGCATGGTCGATGCGGTTCATCGCCATGAAAGCAGCAAGTTCTTCCGGGTTGTCCAGCCGTGCGTGACCCGGGCTTTCATTGGCCACCGCAAAGCCCGAATTTCGCGCCGAAGCGCCGCCACCAATGCGCTTTCCGTCGATCAGGATGATTCGGGCCTGCGGTTCCCCTTCAGCCAGGCGTCGGGCCGCTGCCAACCCGGTAAAGCCGCCACCGATGATTACATAATCGGCTTGCAACGCGCCTTTCAGAACGGAAAAACGCGCAGCTTCAGGGGCAAGGGCGCTCCAGCCACAGATATCAGGGCAGGACAAAGACGTTACCTTTCAATAGGAGATCTTCCCTCGCCCGCAGTTCGCCTGAGGTGGGATTCAGCACGTTTAACCACAGGCGTGATTACGACACAACCCCGGCCTATCGTGTTTCTGCCGTTAGACGATATCGCTGTGAACGCGTTAACCACTGAGGCACCGTTCGGCCACCAACTTGCAGGCAAGGCCACACAGGTTTTTAGCTTTCGTTCCGGTGCACGGCGCGTCAATTGACAGGTTTATGCGGTTGTGTTTCCATTACCGGAATTGATCTTAAAAGGCGGCATGGCCCATGCGGTGGATACGGTTGCTTTACCTAGCCTGTGCAGGCGGCCTGTTGTCGGCATGCACGACCCTGCCAACCGATGACTGGCAACAATCCGTGCAGGATGCAGGCCATCAGGTTTTTGTTCATCTGGCCTGCACCAGCGACGGGGTTGGGCGGGTTCTGGTCGGGTCCCTGGAAGGCGGGCTGGAAGGCGCCGTCCTTGGCATCAGTCATACCGGCAATCTGGTCGATGCAGCACCCAACGACGAAGCCAGACTTGTGGTCCTGGGAACGATGGCGGCTCTTGGCGCCGGCATTGGCCTGGGCAAGGGGGCCGGACAGCAACTGGGGGCATTTCCACAAAGCTACAGAACCTGCCTGGACAATCAGGAAGCGATTGCCAACACCGGTCCGCAAGCCTGACCCAGACGCAGGAAACGGCCCTGCCAGTTGCCTGACGGGACCGCTTCCCTTTAGATTTCCTTCAATCCTCCGAAGAGGTCCCTGGGAAGTCTAAAAGTCCCGGAAACTCCGACTTGCCTTGCGGCTCCTCATCGCCCCTGAACTGTCTGAATATTACCAAGCAGCATTTTTGCCGACAACCCGAAATCGATCCACAGGCCTGTGGAAAACGGGGAAAACCGGCGCCAAAACATATAGGCTTATGCGCCCAGCCCGTCCGGCAAAAAATCCACGCGGCTGGCCCCGACAAAACGCCGGTAGCGGTTAAGCTCGCTGGCAAGGGCGGCCTTTCGGTTCCTGCCCATTTTTATGCCGTCTTCGAGCCACAGGCCGGTGACCCGGAGCACATCGCCGTCGCGCTGCATGTCGATGCGGCCAATCAGGCGCTGGCCTTCCAGCAGCGGAAATACGTAATAGCCAGAGCCAGTTGCAAAATTCTTGTTTTCCCGCGTAACTTTTCTCTCTAAATAATCTTGCGCCGATACGATTCGTCCTTTTGCAGTTGAGATTTTCTAAAAAGGGAGTTTTGATGATGTTTTAGGCATAAATCTTCCATCCCT
>JABMNT010000047.1 GCA_013203595.1 Rhodospirillales bacterium | reverse complement strand
GACCAAAGACGACCAAAAATAAGGCTTAAGTCTGCTTTATCTGGCGCGATCAAAACCGGCTTTTGATCGCGCCAACGTCTTCTTCGCCTGCAACTTAAATAAAAGATGAATCCGGATGACCGCACAGCAATCACAATTTGCGCTGGACCTGACGGGCGTCAGCAAGCGTTATGGCGGCGTAACTGCGCTGAATGGCGTCGACTTCAAATGCAAACCGGCCTCCATCCATGCCATACTGGGTGAGAATGGTGCCGGAAAAAGCACCCTGATTAAGATTATTTCGGGTGTGGTTCAGCCGGATGAAGGCAGTTTGAAAGTGGCCGGTGATACGGTTCGTTTTTCGACGCCGCAACAGGCGTCGGATCACGGCGTGGTCTGTATCTTTCAGGAATTGTCATTGATGCCCGATTTGTCTGTCGCCGACAATATCTGCATCACTGACCCGCCCCGAAACTGGCTCGGCCTGATTGATGGCGCCGAACAGATCCGCCGTTCAAAAGAACTGCTGGCACGGGTCGATTGCGAAGATATCAATCCCCGTGAACTGGTCAAGAACCTGCCACTGTCGCGCCGACAAATGGTCGAAATTGCCAAGGCGCTGGGGCGCAACCCGAAAATTCTGATCCTGGATGAAGCAACCTCGGCCCTGTCGGCCGCAGATGTGGAAAAGGTCTATGAAATACTCAAAGGTCTTCGTAACGAGGGCCTGACACTGCTTTATATCTCGCATCGTATGCACGAGATTGAAGAGCTGGCAGATACCTATTCGGTGTTTCGCAATGGCCGCCACATTGAAACCTTCAGCAAGGGCATGCGTAACGACGAAGAGATCGTCGAGATGATGATCGGGCGCGAAATATCCAGTGTATTTCCGCCAAAGCCGGAAGTGTCCGGGACGCGGCAGCCGGTTCTGGAAGTTGAAAACCTGAGCTGGACGGACCGTCTCTCCGATATTTCCCTGAACCTGGGAAAGGGCGAGATCATCGGCCTTGGCGGCCTGGACGGGCAGGGGCAGCGGGAATTTCTGCTGGCTCTGTTCGGTGTCTTGCGGGGCGTTGAGGGGACGTTGAAAATAGACGGCAAGGTAACCCGGATTGGCAGTCCCAAACAGGCCAAGTCAAAACAAATAGGCATGGCTCTAATTCCCGAGGACCGCAAGACAGAGGGCCTGATGCTGCCCATGAGTGTGCGTGATAATGTCTCTATTGTGGCCCTTGATCAGCTTGTCAAAGGCCTGTCCGTGGACAGGGAAAAAGAGAACCAGATGATCGATGAAATGGTCAGCAAGATGGCCATTAAAGTCGGCTCGGTTGATGATCCGGTGGCCACCCTTTCCGGTGGCAACCAGCAAAAGGTCGTGATCGCCAAATGGCTGATGACCGGAGCGCGGATCATTCTGCTGAATGACCCGACACGCGGCATTGATGTGGGAACCAAACAGGAATTGTATCAGTTGTTCCGCGATCTCGCCGATGCCGGCAACAGTATTATTTATTACTCGACCGATTACGACGAACTGATTGGTTGTTGCGACCGGGTTTTCATTTTTTATGCCGGAAAAATTCTCAAGGAACTGGTCGGCGACGACATTAACGAAACCAACATTGTCGCCAGTTCCCTGAACATCGATTTGACCCGCGGAGAAAAGGCTGATGCCAATGGCTAATTTTCGACTTTGGGTTAATCAGAATATGGGGTTGTTGCTGTCCATCTGTATTTTTGTGCTGGTCTACGGACTATACACGCATCTGCATCCGAGCGGTGGGACCGCTAAGATATTCGTCCAGAACGCCAACGAGACATTTGTTCTGATTATGGTCGCTATGGCACAAACGGTGCCGGTATTGACCGGTGGCCTGGACCTGTCAGTGGGCGCGGTTATGACAATGACAAATGCGCTGGCCAGCGTCGTTGTCAATGGCAGTCCCACGGAAGTGTTTTTCGGCATTCTGCTGTGTTTGGCCGTGTCCGGGTTTGCCGGCTTTATGAACGGCTGCATTATCGTCTACGGGCGCCTGCAACCGATTATCGTGACCTTGGCGACGGGTGCGATTTTTATCGGAATTGCGCTGTTTTTACGACCGACCCCGGGTGGCAAGGTCGATGGCGATCTGTCCTTTGCCGCCACCTTTGATCTCAACGAGATCTTTTATACCTACGGCTGGGCCATACCCAAGTGGTTTGAAAGCTCCATTGGCCTCATTCCCACTCCGGTTGCGGTGCTGGTCTTGATTGTTTTGGTCATCTGGCTGCCGTTCCGCTCCTCGGTTACCGGGCGTGGCTGCTATGCGGTCGGCTCTGCCGAAGGGGCGGCCTATATGTCCGGCCTGGACGTTAACCGTTCACGTATTGCGGCCTATACGCTGGCTGGGTTATTTGCCGGAATCGGCGGCCTGTACCTTGCTTTTCAGACCGGCAGCGGAAATGCCGACGTGCCACAGGCCGGGGCCTATACACTGAATTCCATTGCCGCGGTGGTGATCGGCGGCACCTCGCTCTATGGCGGTGCTGGCGGGGTGATTGGTTCCATATTCGGGGCTATGGCGCTGCGTTCCATATCCTTTAATTTCCGGGTCTTCGACGCCGATGGACCGTTCGGGTTTATCTCGGATCCGTTGCTGCAGCCGTTGTTTGAGGGGACGATCCTTTTGATCGCTGTTAGCGTCGGTGCGGCCCGGGTGTTCCAGGTCAAAAACCGACTTAATTTGTTTGGGTAAAAGATCATGTCCTTTGCATTTTTACAGATCGACAAACCAATAAAATACGCCCTGGGTTTTATTGTGGTGATCCTGATTATTGGCACCGCCTATACATTGGTGACACAGGGAACCATGAGTTTTCTTTCCCCCAATTATCTGCTGCAGCAATTGCAGGTGGCTTCCTATCTGGGACTGGTGGCGACGGGTATGATGATGGTGATCCTGCTTGGACACATTGATTTGTCAGTGCCCTGGACATTGACCACTGCGGCAATGGTGGCAACTGCGGTTGGTGGCGATATGGCCATCCCGGCCGGTCTGCTGACCGGGCTTGCGATTGGCCTGGTCAATGGTCTGGGCGTTGCCTTTCTGCGGGTTCCGTCGATGATATTTACGTTGGGTGTGAACACGGTTCTGCAGGGGCTGATGGTCATTCAGACCGGTGGCTTTTCACCGCAGTCGCATTCCACGCCGATCATGGAGTTTCTGGCTTCTGACAGTATCCTTGGCATCCCGATGGCGCTGCTGGTTTGGCTGGCTATTGCGGCGTTGATTATTTTCATGCTCAACCGGATGCCCATGGGCCGTTATATCTTCGCCATGGGCAACCGGGAAAGCGCTGCCTATCTGTCGGGCATCAACACGCGCGTGATCCTGATCGGCACCTTCGTGATTTGTTCGCTCTGTGCGTCGATTGCCGGGATGTTGCTGGCTGGCTATTCAGCCAAGGCCTATCAAGGCATGGGTGATTTATATCTGCTGCCGGCGATTGCGGCGGTGGTCATCGGCGGCACCAATATTCTGGGTGGCAAGGGAACATTTGCCGGAACCTTTGTCGGCGCGATCCTGATCGTGTTGCTGCAGTCGGTGTTGTCGGTGATGCAGATGCCGGAGGCCGGCCGTCAGGTGATCTATGGCTGCGTTATCATCGGTATGTTGCTGGTCTATGGGCGTGGCGACAAAAAAGAAAGTTGAGAGCAGGGAGAGAAGAGGTAACGTGAGATGCTGACAGAATCCTTTAAGGTCATTGAGCCGGAATTCGCCACCTACGCCATGGGCAATGTCCATGTGGAAAAACTCACTACCGGTTGCCGGTGGAGCGAAGGTCCGGTGTATTTTCCCGATGGCCGTTATCTGCTGTGGAGTGATATTCCCAACAACCGGATCATGCGCTGGGACGCGACCGACGGCAGCGTCAGTATCTTCCGCGAACCGTCGCGCAATTCCAATGGCCACACCCGCGACAACCAGGGGCGGCTGGTCTCCTGCGAGCATTCCGGCCGTCAGGTCACCCGCACCGAAGCGGATGGTTCGATTACCGTGCTGGCAGACCGCTATCAGGGAAAAAAACTGAACTCGCCCAATGATGTGGTTGTCAAACGCGACGGCAGCATCTGGTTCACGGACCCGCCCTATGGCATCATGTCGGAATACGAGGGGGACCAGGCCGACAGCGAGGTTGGCGGCAACTATGTGTTCCGTATCGATGGCGACAGCCTCGAGCTGACCGTCGTCAGCGATGATTTTGACAAGCCCAACGGGCTGTGTTTTTCGCCCGATGAAAGCATTCTGTATATTGCCGATACCGGCGCCTCGCACGACCCCGACGGGCCGCAACATATCCGCGCCTTCGATGTGTCGGCGGATGGAAAATCAATTGCCAACAGCCGTGTTTTTGCAGTCTGTGATAACGGCCTGTTCGACGGGTTTCGCTGCGATATACATGGAAATATCTGGTCAAGCGCCGCCGATGGTGTGCATTGCTACACGCCCGCGGGAACCCTGATCGGTAAAATTCTGATCCCGGAAACCGTCGCCAACGTGACCTTCGGCGGGGCCAAATACAACCGGCTGTTTATCTGCGGAACGACGTCCATCTATTCGGTGTTTTTAAATACCCAGGGTGCCGACCGGCCATAAAAACCGGCTGAGCCGGAATTAAGGCTTGTCATTTTGTGTGGGGGGCTCCGGGCTTAAACTAACGCAGCGGGAAACCATCATTATTTAAAAGGTATTGTGCTGGTATTTACTTTCGAATAGCGTGGGCAGAGGTGATAAGTGTTCAAACTTCTTCCATACTTTTCAGCGGTCAGCGCTGCCGTTATTCTTCCAGCTGTTCTGGCTCTGTCGTTCACCTACAGGCAAATCGCTGTGGACGAAATGGTGCGTGCGGCGGAGGCCCACAACGTTACTTTTGCCCGCATGTTTGCCAACAATCTTTGGCCGCGTCTGGAACCCTTTATTCGCGAAATGGAGGGTGCCAGCCCTGACCAGATCCATGCCAACCCGTCCACCAAAAAACTCGACAGCGCTATTACAGAATTGGCTAAAGGGTTGCCCGTTCTAAAGGTCAAGGTTTATGGGCGCAACGGAATCACCGTGTATTCGTCTGACCCCAGTCAGATAGGCGAGGACAAGAGCAAAAACCTGGGCTTTCTGACCGCTTTCCAGGACGGAGTTCCCGCGAGCAAGCTTTCCTATCGCGACCAATTCAGTGCCATATCCGGACAGTTTTTCGACAGAGCCGTGGTTGAAACGTATATCTCCATTCGGATCGATAACAACACGCCGGCGGCTATATTTGAACTCTATGCGGATGTAACCGATCTGGAAGCCCGCATCCATGGTACCACTTTAATCATCGTAGCGATCACGCTGTTTGCCTTTGTTGTCTTATATGGGCTGTTGTTTCTTGTCATTCGGCACGCCGACAAAATTCTGAAAAAACAATATGCAGATATCCAGGGGAACGAGGAAAGACTGCACTCCACCAATGAGAGCCTGATACAGGCAAACTCCGCAAAATCCAATTTCCTCGCCCTCATGAATCATGAATTGCGAACACCATTGACCTCTTCTATAGGCAGCCTTGGCCTGTTGAGTTCCCTCTATTCGAAAGATTTTCCCGAACAGGCGCGTGAACTCGTTGAGGTGGCAAAACGAAATAATGAAGCCTTGTTACGGTTAGTCAACGAACTGCTGGATTATGAAAAAGTCCTGTCAGGAACGCTGGTCATCGAGACCAGTCAGCAGGAAATTTGTAGTCTTGTCGCCAATACAATCAAAGACTTTCGGGGCTATGCGCAAACCCATTCAATCAATTTTGCGTTCAACGAGTCCACGGCCCCCGCATTCGCTGAAGTTCATATCCATCGGCTTGAACAAATCCTTAACAATCTACTGTCGAATGCGGCCAAGTTTTCGGAACCTGGCAGCGAAATCAACATCTCTGTATACAGAAAAGACGGGCGAATTTTTGTCACTGTCGAGGATAAAGGGTTGGGAATTCCGGAGGGCTTCAGGGAGGTTTTATTCGAGCATTTTACCCAGGCAGACACGTCAACAACACGTCAGCACAGTGGCACCGGACTTGGTCTCGCAATCGTCAAAGCCTTAACAGAAGGTATGGACGGAACAATCGATTTTCAAACCGAGGTCGGTGTTGGCACCACTTTTATACTCTCATTTCCGGCGTCGAAATGACTGCTTAGGGCCAGAAGCTGCCATCAATGAGTTCTCAATCACCACAATTGTAGCAAGATCAACCACGGCCCCTTCTGTTAAGGGTTGTCGGACACCTGGCCTGGCTCAGCACCATCGACGGCCTCTGTTGGTCAGGTGTCGGACAAGCCTCAG
>JABMNT010000046.1 GCA_013203595.1 Rhodospirillales bacterium | reverse complement strand
TTACAAAACTGAACCAAAACACGTTTAGTCAACAGCTTTGGAGAATATCGGTAGTTAGAGAACCATTTCAGGGTCAACTGCCGGAACCGCACTCAACAGCCCAACCGCTATAACCTTTGAAAACAACAGGAAAATCCGGCCGCAGCCAAGAATGGAGAACAGGTTTTCAGGTGTTAGTGGCGGAGGGAACGGGACCCCCGTCGAACCTTCTCCAAGTCAAAGCATTGATTTTAAATTAATAATTTTCGATCGGTGTACCCTACGTGGGCTTTCAACACTGCAATCGTCATACATTGCGATGCCGTCTGGGGAGAGCGGCATCCACTCCATCTCCTCCCCTTAAGCCATTGTAATCATTGACATGACCTTGGGCTTGAAAACCATTCGGTTCAAACGGCTCTGGCAGCGGACCGGGCATTCGAAACAATTATGCTCAGACATCTCTCAGCTGGATCTCATAGTGCGTGCTTCGCCCACCTTCCTCCCCACGGCGGAGCAGACCAAGGTCAACCAACGCGGTGATATCGCGCCCTGCCGTGTCCTGTGAGCAATCTGCGATTTTTGCCCATTTCGACGAAGTCAATTTTCCCTCAAAGCCATCAAGCAGCCGGTTCAACATTTTAATCTGGCGCTCATTTAAAGCGAACTGCGATCCCCGATCCCAGAAACGGGTTTTGGCAAGAACGTTCGCGACAGTCGTCTCGGCGTCCTCGATTGCATGGAGTAGCGAAATCAGAAACCACCCGATCCAAGGTGTAATATCCAGATCGCCTTTTTGGGTCTTCTCGAGCAAATCGTAATAAGCTTTCCGCTCCTTTTGGATCTGGGCCGACATCGAGTAGTAACGATGTGGAATGCCCTCAGATCGTGCTAACGCAAGATCCGCAATGGCGCGCGCGATGCGCCCATTCCCGTCTTCAAACGGGTGAATTGTGACGAACCAGAAGTGGGCAGTTGCCGCCTTGATGACCGGATCCAAATCGGTGGGAGCATTCAACCAATCCAGAAAGCGCTCCATTTCGCGTGGAACTCTATCGGCGGGCGGGGCGCTGAAATGGACACGCTCCCGGCCATAGGCGCCTGAAACGACCTGCATCGGCCCGATTGTGTCGTCGCGCCAATCCCCAACACGGATCTTAGAAAGCCCGCTCCGTCCCGTCGGGAACAAGGCGCCATGCCAGGCGAACAGACGTTCAGCCGTTACTGGATCCTGGTACTGACCTGTGGCATCCAGCATGACGTCAACAATCCCTTCGACGTTGCGGTCAACTGGCGGCAGAGCTCCGATATTGATCCCGAGACGACGCGCGATAGAAGACCGGACCTGTTGGGTGTCGAGGTTTTCGCCTTCGATTTCACTGGTTTTGACAACGTCTTGCGTGAGAGTCTGGAGCATTGCCTCTTCGCGCAGTTCAAAGCCCACAGCCTCCATCTTCCCGAGCAACTTGCCTTGCTCGTGCCGAGCAGCCGCCAGGGGCGCAGCAAGTGCACCCCCGTCCCATATAAGGTGTGGCCAGTTCGGCTGTTCCCAAATGTACATAACATTCTCCGCACGATATGCGGTGTTATGACAGAATTTTCTCCGCAGGAGCAAGAACTTTCGCCGCTATTAGTGCGGAGATTAATGACTTATTCTCCGCATCAAGCACATTCGTCAACGCTACGTTCCAACCTGCAATGGTGTTCGGGCGAGATCATCTCCTGGTGTGCGGTGGCTAACGCGAACATCTGTGGATCGTACGTGCGTGACATGATGTTGAGGGCCGTGGAGGCGCGGTTCGGTGGGTATCGCTCGCCGCACCAAGTGGTAAGGTGCTGCCAGACGAATTCGAACCCAGTCTCTGAATGGACAGTGAAGCTGCCCCTTATGTCGCTCAAAGGCCACGGCAATCAGCAAGTGCGGCGTCGCGGGTCAGCTTGAAATTGGTTCGGGTTGAGAGGCTGCGTTCCTGGTTAAAGTGATTTCAGACGGAAGCGTGGACGGCGGCGAATTTCTGCAAACTTCGCATAAGCCTAAAGCGAAGCATCGCTCGTTCCTGTCGTCGAAACGGCAGATGTGAATTTTCGGCCCTGTGGTTCATCCAACGGCCAGTTTCCTGCTTGTCCGCGGCACCTATCTCTTTCAGAGCGGCACCATAAGACCTGAGCCGATCGGTCACGAATATCTCAAGTTGGCCATGCTTACGCATTGCTTTCTTTAGGAATTTCAGTGCAGCTTTCTTGTCTCGCCTTTTTGTGACGGAACTTTCCAGGACCTCGCCTTCGTGGTCAACGGACCGCCAAAGGTAATGCATTTCGCCGTTGATTCCGACGAACATCTCGTCCAGATGCCAACGCCACTTGCTCGATTTCATCCCGGAGATCCGCTGTTTTCGGATCTCGGACGCAAACATTGGACCGAACCGATGCCACCAATACCGCACGGATTCATGACTGACATCAATGCCACGTTCATGCAGCAAATCCTCGACATTGCGAAGTGAAAGTGGAAACCGGACATACAACATCACCGCCAGGCGAATGATCTCGGGGCTGGTTTTGAAATACCTAAAAGGAGAGCGCTTTGTCATTCAGCAAGACTACGAAACCGCCCTGCGCGCTTCAAGCTGGTTTCTTCTGACAGCGCCTGTCGTCCGCATAATGACCGGATCGCCCCGGGGCATAGGAAAAAGCAACACCGGGAGGATCATGCCCATCCCAGGGCCGGTCATCGCGGGCCAATGCCCAGAAGTAGCCAGTCTTGGTTTTCTTGCGCCCAGGATCGAGAACCGGCGCGACGGTTTCGTTTATTACCCGGCAGGCGATTGCGTAGCAATCTGCCGAGAGGGCATGAACAGTTTGTTGGAACGTTTCGGATTGGCGATCAACGCATTGAATACCGGTTTCAGTTCAAAGGCGGCTTTCCCGACCCAAGACGCCAACGTGGAGCGGTCCAGATCAATACCCTGACGGCTATAGATTTGTGCCTGCCGATATAAAGGTAAATGGTCTGCATATTTGCTGACAATGACGTGGGCGACGGTGGCTTCTGTCGGCAACCCGCCCGGGATCAATCGTGCCGGGGCCAGGGCTTGCACAATGCCATCCTCGCAGGACCGGCAGGCGTATTTGGGACGGCGGGTAACAATGACCCGGAACTGGGCCGGGACCACGTCCAGCCGTTCTGATACATCCTCGCCAATCACATGGCGCTTAGCCCCACAGTCGCAGGTGATCTCTTCCGGTTCGATCACTTCTTCAATGCGGGGGAGGTGTTTCGGCAGGGACCCCCGGTTGGCCTTGCGGGGTTTGGTTGGATGGGAAGCCAGCTGGTCGGCCTCGTCTTCAGCGTGAATGACGGCCATTGCCATTTCGATGTCTTCCAGCGCCAGTTCAAACTGATCGGGATCCGTCTTTTCGGATTTGGCGCCAAACAGAGCCTGCTTGAACGCGGCAACCAAAGTTTCCAGATGGTTAATGCGGTCTTGCTTGCGCAGATTGCGGCCCTCAGAAGCAACAACCATTGCCTTGAGAACCTCAACGTCATCTGGAAGATTTGCCGCTTCAATCATGGCTGTAAGATAGCAAATTCCGGTGCAGATGACCCGCCCAAGGCCCGCCCGCGCGGCTGATATCCGCGCCGGCCGTTCAACCCCGGCTGGGGTTCGGTCTTGAAGGCCCAGTTGTTGATCTTGCCGTATCCCGGCAGCATCGCCACCGTGCCAAGCGGCGCGCGCACCAGAATACCCCTGCCGCCACCGCCGGCTTCCAGCAGGCACACTTTGACACTCGGATCCTCGCTTAGCCGCGATGCAATCGTCGCGCCGGCAGAGCCCCCTCCGACAATCACGAAATCAAATGTCATGCCTGCCCCCCCCGCTTTTTTGCCTTTAGATGTGTGCGCAAAGGCGATTTGCCTATTTATTGAACAAAAGTCCAGATATTTTTTCGATTTCTTACAAGCACCGAATCCCGCAGGCCAAGCACGACATGACCGGATCGTTCCCGATCAAGAAAGGACACCAGATCGTGTGTGGT
>JABMNT010000045.1 GCA_013203595.1 Rhodospirillales bacterium | reverse complement strand
GGCGGCGCCGCCCAGACCAAAGGAGTCAATTACAATAATAAAAGCCCGGCTCATTCCAACGATTCCTTATCGATACGCATACGCACCATGCCCCCGGGAACGGCTTGTTGGTCGGCAATGACAAATGCTTTTGTCAATTCCTGCGCAGCTTTTTCCGCCGATGACCGATCACGGGCATGGATGGTTGCAATGGGTTCACCCACAGCAATCATTTTGCCAATTGCGGCCACCTTTGAAAAGCCCACCGAATAATCAATGGGATCGGCGGCCCGCTGGCGACCACCACCCAGACCAATAACAGCAACGCCGATGGCTCGGGTATCCATGGCAACGACCCGACCGGGCGTTGTCGCCAGGCAATCCTGAATATGCGGGGCGGCAGCCAGATGGGTCGCCGGATCGTCCATGAAATCAACCGGCCCACCCAGCTCAAAAACCATTTTTGCAAAACGCTCACAGGCCGCACCACTGTCGAGCGCCTCAGCGGCCTTGCGCCGGCCCTGCTCCAGGCTTTCCGCGAGCCCGCCCAGATGCAGCATT
Source organism: Rhodospirillales bacterium (assembly GCA_013203595.1). Classification (GTDB taxonomy): domain Bacteria; phylum Pseudomonadota; class Alphaproteobacteria; order Rhodospirillales; family Casp-alpha2; genus JABMNT01. The sequence goes on along the minus strand of JABMNT010000045.1, from coordinate 20,462 downwards.
TCAGCAGCCAGCGCCAACACCAGTTGCTTCAGGCGCGGCTCGCAATTGCCCTTCAGAAATTCGACGGACTCGGCCACTTCCAGGGCATTGCCGACGTTATGGCCGAGCACCTGGTCCATGTCGGTGATCAACGCCGTGGTTTTCAGGCCGGCACCGTTGGCAACGGTGACAATACTGCGGGCCAGCTCTTCAGCCATGTCCATCGTATCTGCGAAGGCACCGGAGCCGGTTTTCACATCCATAACCAGCCCCTGCAGTCCGGCCGCCAGTTTTTTTGACAGAATGGACGCGGTGATCAGGGCAATGGATTCCACCGTCGCGGTGACGTCGCGAATGGCGTAAAACCGCTTGTCGGCCGGTGCCAACTGCGCGGTTTGACCGATAATTGCACAACCGGCATTTTTAACCACACGTCGAAACAACGCATTGTCCGGCGTTGTCGTATAGCCGGGAATGGAATCGAGCTTATCGAGGGTACCCCCGGTATGGCCAAGGCCACGCCCCGAAATCATCGGCACAAAGCCGCCACAGGCGGCAACAATCGGTGCCAGCATCAGACTGACCTTGTCGCCAACGCCGCCGGTCGAATGCTTGTCGAGAACCGGCCCCGACAGATTCAGGGACTGCCACTCGAGAACCTCGCCGGAAGCGGTCATTTCCCGGGTCAGGGCGATCCGTTCATCCATCGACATGCCCTGAAAAAACACCGCCATGGCAAAAGCCGCAATCTGGCCTTCGCTGATGCTTTCGTCATTCAGTCCGCGCACCATGAAAGCGATTTCATCATCACTCAGGTTCTGGCCATCGCGTTTTTTTCGAATGATCTCCTGGGGCAGCATAAGCGCCATCATCCCGCTTTATAGTCGCTGAGAAAACGGTGAATCAGTTGCTGCACGCTTGCCGCTGCGATCTTGGCATTTTCCATGGTTTGTTCATGGCTCAATTCGGTGTCTCCCAATCCGGCGGCCAGATTGGTGACAATGGAAAGGGCAGCGACCCGCATTCGCGCATGCCGGGCCAGGATGACTTCAGGCACCGTCGACATGCCGACGGCGGTTGCGCCCAGGATGGCGGCCGCACGTATTTCCGCCGGTGTTTCAAAATGCGGTCCACAGAACCACATGTAAATCCCGTCGTGCAACGCAATCCCCATGTCGGCGGCGTGGGCTGACAGGATCTGTCGCAGTTCAGGGTCATAGGCATCGGTCAAGTCGACAAACCGCTGATCACCGGTTTCGCCGAACAGCGGCGATACGCCGGTGAAACTGATATGATCCGAAAGTAACATGACACTGCCGGGCCCGGCATCGGGGTTGGTACTGCCCGCTGCATTGGTCAGCAGCAGGGTCTCGCAGCCAATCTCCTTGAGGGTTCTGACAGGCACCATCATGGCGGCCGCATTGGCCGCTTCGTAATAGTGAGCGCGGCCCTGCATTACCGCAACGGCGGTGCCGCCCACGGAACCGAAAACCAACCGCCCGGCATGACCGGCGACCCCGGCATCGGGGAAACCCGGTAAATCCCCATAGGACAGGATCGTCGGATTTTCCACACTGTCGGCAAAGGAACCAAGGCCGGACCCCAAAACGATCCCGACTTTCGGTATCACACCGTTGAGGCGCTGGCGGATTATCGCGCTCGCCGCAGCTATCTGACCATCCGTTTTTGTCATCTTAATTACCCAAGTTTTGAGGACCAAAGGACGCAGGCAGAAGTTCACCGAGCGTAAACGATTTACGTAACCCTTCCGGTCCACAGATGTGGACCACGATTTCATCACCGGCAAATTCTCTGATACGCTGGCGACAGCCGCCGCAGGGCGTTACCAGGGCCTCTCCGGCGCCGACAATACAAACTTCATCAATCACCTGTTCGCCATCCAGAACCATAGCTGATATGGCGCTGGCTTCGGCACAGCAACCCTGGGGATAGGCCGCGTTTTCCACATTGCATCCGCCATAGACTTTACCGTTGCGGCCACGCACCGCAGCCCCGACCTTGAAATGTGAATAGGGCGCATAGGCCCTGTCCATTGATGCCTCTGCACAACGAAACAGTTGATCGTCCAAATTAACGTTCCTTCAGATAAGGCATGCCTATCGCCTTCGGGGCAACGGCTTTGCCAATAAATCCGGCCAATAAAATCACAGTCAGTATATAAGGCAGTGCCTGGATAAATTCGACGGGAACTTCACCGATACCTGCAACATGAACGCCCTGCAGGCGAATTGCAACGGCATCTAGCAGGCCAAAGATAAGGCAGGCGCCAAATGCAGGAAACGGCCGCCACTTGCCGAATATCATGGCCGCCAGAGCAATGTAGCCCTGCCCGGCCGTCATATCACGGACGAAGGACGCATTTTGGGCGATCGACAGATAGGTGCCGGCCAGGCCGGTCAGCAGCCCACAGAGCATGACCGCCCGGAAGCGCAGCCAGGAGACGGACAGGCCTGCCGTATCGACGGCTGTCGGGTTTTCGCCGACAGCCCGCAACCGCAATCCGAACCGGGTGCGGTAGACAACCCACCAGGTCAGGGGAACGATCAGGAACGCCACGTAAACAAGCAGGTTATGACCGCTCAGCAGTTCCCGGTAGATTGTTCCCAAAACCGGCACTCCATCGACCGCCTGGGCGAGGGGGAATTCGACAGGCATAAAGCGCGCCGTCGGCGGCAGACTCGGCGTTTGCCCGCCCCGCTGAAACCAGGCAATGCCGAGCACGATGGTCAGGCCGGACGCCAGGATATTGATGGCAACCCCGCTGACCACGTGGTTGCCCTTGTGGGTGATACAGGCAAAGCCGTGCAACAGGGCCAGGCCGACCGCAACGGCGACACCGGCAATCAGGGCAAGCCAGGCCGAACCGGTAACGGCGGCGACACTGGCGGCAGCGAATGCCGCGGCAAGCATTTTGCCTTCGAGGCTGATGTCGATAATTCCCGAGCGTTCCGAAAACAAACCCGCCATGGCACAGAATATAAGCGGCGTCGAAACCCGAAGGGTCGCGTCAAGGGTCAGGACAAGGAACAGGAATGACTGCTCCATCTAGGCCGCCTCCTGCCGGGATTCTGCCTGTCTTTTGCTAAACCGCCCATATAGCCATTCGACCCAGGGCGTCGACATATAGGCCAGGGCACCGGAAAACAGGATCACCAGTCCCTGAATGACAACCACCAGTTCGCGGGTGATCGTGGGCACTTCGAAGGCCAATTCGGCGCCGCCCTGATAAAGCACGCCAAACAGCAAACTGGCCAGAACGATGCCCAGGGGATGATTGCGCCCCATCAGGGAAACGGCAATTCCGGTAAACCCGTAGCCGGCCGTAAAATTCAGCAACAAACGATGGTGCACCCCCATGACCTCATTGACACCGACAAAACCGGCCAGGGCACCCGACACAAACATTGCCAGCATAACGGTTTTCGCCGGCGTGATTCCGGCGTAGACCGCGGCCTTCTCGTTGAAACCAACGGAACGAATGGCATATCCCCAGCGGGTTCGCCAGATAAACAGCCACAGACCAAAACAACAGAGAACCGCCCATATGAGCGACACATTCAACGGCGAGCGGGAAATTTTGATCCCCATCCAGGCAAACACCTCATGGGCAAACGGCAGGTGTGCCGGGTCCAGAAAGACGCGGCTTTCCGGTGACATCTGACCGGGTTTTATCAATACGTTGACCATCAGAAAGACCATAAGCGCGGAAGCGATGAAATTGAACATGATGGTCGTGATCACGATATGACTGCCGCGATAGGCCTGCAGGTAGGCCGGTATGGCGGCCCAGGCGGCACCAAACAGGCCGGCTGTAATCAGGCCCAGCGGCAACAATAAAATGCTGGGCAAACTTGAATCCGCCATTAACAGAAACAGGCCGGCACCCAGCCCGCCTATATAAGCCTGGCCTTCGCCACCGATATTGAACAGACCGGCATGAAAGGCAACAGCAACAGCGAGCCCGGTAAAGATAAAATTGGTCGTATAATACAGGGTGTAGCCGATGCCTTCTTCATAGCCCAGGGCACCGACCAGCATGATTTGTACGGCCTCGATCGGGTTTTCACCGATCATCAGGATAATTGCACCCGATACCAGCAGCGCCATCAGCACATTGATGAGCGGGATCAGACCGATATCAATCCAGCGCGGAAGGGTTGTCGAGGCCTGGCTCATGCATGGGTGTCCGCAGGCGCGGGTGTGCAGCCATGGGCATTGGCCATCATCAGTCCCAGAGTTTTTTCGTCGGCATCCGGGCCGGCAACTTCGGCGACAATGCGCCCGCCAAACATCACCAGTATGCGGTCGCTGAGTTTCATCACTTCGTCCAGTTCGACCGACACCATCAGGACCGCGGTGCCCCGGTTACGCAGTTCAACCAATTGTCTGTGAATAAATTCGATGGCGCCAATATCCACACCACGGGTGGGTTGCCCAACCAGCAGGATTTCCGGGTCCTTGTCGATTTCGCGGGCGAGTATCAGTTTCTGCTGATTGCCGCCGGACATATTGGCGGACAGGATTTCCGGGTGCCGTGGTCTTACATCAAATCCATCCATCAGGCGGCGGCATTCAGCTTTGATGCGCGACAGATCAAAGAACGGGCCCCGGTTGTAGACCGCAGAATCCTGATAGCCCAGAATTGAAGATTCCTGTGCCGAAAAGCGGGTGACCATGCCGAGCCGGTGGCGGTCCTCGGGCACATGGGCCGTTTTCAGGCCGCGCACGGCTTTCGGGTCACACAGGTGATCGGGTGATACCTGACGACCGTTCAGCATGATTTCGCCGGCATCAAAACCCCGGATTCCGCTGAGGACTTCCAGCAGTTCGCTCTGCCCGTTACCGGAGACGCCGGCAATACCGACGATTTCCCCGGCCCGAACCTGAAAACTGATATCGTCCAGCAAGGGAACCGCTCCGTCGGAATCAACCCGCAGCCCGGTAACTTTCAGCAGCGGTTCACCGCAGGCGGCAGTTCCCCTGTCGATCGTACCAAAAACCTTGCGCCCGACCATAAGCTCCGCCAGCTCTTCCGCGTCGGTCGCTTCAGTTTTTCGGTGGGCCACCATTTCACCGGCCCGCATGACCGAAACCGTATCGGTTATAGCCATGATTTCCTTGAGCTTGTGGGTGATCAGGACAATGGTCACCCCTTCCCGGTTCAGCGCCCTCAGAATCCGAAACAGCTGGGTCGTCTCCTGCGGTGTCAGGACTCCTGTCGGCTCATCGAGAATAAGAATTCGGGCGTTGCGATAAAGTGCCTTTAGAATCTCGACACGCTGTTGCTCGCCAACCGGCAACTCACCGATCATGGCGTCAAGATCCACATTCAGACCGTATTCATCTTCCAGCTTCTGAAGTTTGATGCGGGCTTCCGCGAGGCCCGGGTTGAGCAAGGTACTGGTTTCCGCACCCAGGATGATATTTTCAAGCACCGTGAAGGTGTCGATCAGCATAAAATGCTGATGCACCATGCCAATGCCAACGGCTATGGCCGCTTGCGGCGACGTGATCGTTACCGGCTTGCCATCAACTTCAATAAGGCCGCTGTCGGTCTCATAAAAACCGTACAGAATACTCATCAGCGTTGATTTGCCGGCACCGTTTTCACCGATAATGCCGTGAATGGAGCCGGCTGCGATGGTAATATTGACATTGTGGTTGGCCCGGACCGGGCCGAAAGACTTGCAGATTCGGGTTAACTGTATGGCCGCCGGCAAAACCGCAGGCGAAGCTTTCTCCGCCTGCGGCAATACGGTACTGCGATCCGTCACCGGATTAACCAAGACCCGTTCATCCGGCTTACACCTACATCACACACTTATTATCACTGCGATAATCATGAACCTTTATTTTTCCGGAAATGATGTCGGCCTTGGCCTGATTGACCCTGGCTTCCATATCGGCACTGACCAGTGAGCGGTTGTTCTCATCCAGGGCCCAGTCGACGCCACCTTCCTTCAGACCCAACGATTGCACACCGGCTTTCCAGGTCCCGTCCAAGCCCTGTTTGAAGCTGTTATAGGCGGCCACATCAACACGCTTGACCATGGAAGAGAGCATGGTCCCCGGGTGCAGATGATTTTGATTGGAATCAACACCAATCGCCAGTTTTCCGGAATCCTTGGCGGCCTGGTATACCCCGACCCCGGTCCCGCCGGCGGCCGCGTAGATCACGTCTGCGCCACGGTCAATCTGGCCTTTGGTCAGCTCTGAGCCGCGCCCCGGGTCATTCCAGGCGGCAGGCGTCGTGCCGGTCATATTCTGGATAACTTCAACAGCCGGGTTGGAGTATTTTGCCCCCTGCTCATAACCGCATCCAAATGCCCGGATCAACGGAATATCCATGCCGCCGATATACCCCACCTTGCCGGTTTTCGAGGCCATTGCCGCCAGCATACCGACCAGGAACGATCCCTCATGTTCCTTGAACAGGACAGCCTGAACGTTTGGCAGGACCACATAGCCATCGATGATGGTGAATTTCAGGTCCGGGTATTCCTTGGCAACGGTTTCAATCGCCGATGACTGGGCAAAACCGACGCCAACAATCGGACTTTGGCCACGCTGTGCCATTTTGCGGATTGCCTGTTCGCGCTGGGTCTCGTTGGTAACCTCGAACTCGCGATAACTGACACCGGTTTCCTTTTTGAACCGCTCGGCACCCGCATAGACCCCCTGATTGAAGGACTTATCGAACTTACCACCCATATCGAAAACAACTGCGGGCTTGTCGTCCGCAGCCTGGGCGGCAAATGACATCATGAGAACGGTTCCGACGACCGCCGACTGTTTTAGAAAGCTCATTTTTTCAATTCTCCTGTTTTTGTTTACCCTGATAAACATTTGCGGCATTTTATACGAAAAATATCAGCAGCATTTTATGCGAAAAATCTTTGTGTTGCATACAGTTTGGCGCTGGCGAAATGACGAGTCAATTGATCAATTGGCGCAGACAACAAACCGTGACTTAAATCCCCTGCTCACTTAATCTATCTGGCCATGCCCCATTCGCTGATTCCGCAAAGATTATCATTAAATATATTTGCAACCTTTCTGGTTATCGGCGCCTATGTGCCCTTCCTGCCGGTTTGGCTGGAAGGCCGGGGCATCAGCAAAGAAGAAATCGGTCTGATTTTTGCCATAGCCCTATGGGCAAAAATTCCGGTTGGACTATTGGTGGCCTCCATTGCCGATCAAACCGGGGATCGGAAAATCACCCTGATCGTCATCAGCCTTGTCACTTTGCTGGGGTTTTGCACCTTTTCCCTGCTCCAGGGGTTTTGGCAACTGCTGATCGCCTGGGCGATTGTCGGCACCCTGTTAACCACTCTTATCCCGCTAGCCGACAGCCTTGCCGTGATTGCCATCAAACGCATACAAATGGATTATGGCCGGGTCCGTTTGTGGGGGTCCGTGGCTTTCATTCTGGTGTCCATCGGCGGCGGTTTTTATCTGGAAGGAAAGCCGGATGATGCGGTGCTGCATATTATCCTGCTTGGCTCGGCCCTCATGGTCATCAGTGCCTGCTGGGTCCCCAACCTGCGCGAGGCACCCCGCAAAAAGCAGCGACTGGCCCTCTTTGAACTGCTGGCTACACCCTCCTTTGTGGTTTTTGTGCTGACCGCAGCCGTCCTGCAGGCCAGTCATGCGGCCCTCTACGGATTTGCGACCCTGAGCTGGATTGAGGCCGGTATCCATAAAACCATTATCGGGCTGTTGTGGGCCGAAGGCGTGGTCGCCGAAATCGCTCTGCTTGCCTGCTCGGGCTATCTGCTCCGCCGTTTGGGCTCAACCGGGTTGTTTCTGCTGGCCGGAGTGGCCGGGATACTTCGCTGGACGGTGCTGGGCACCACCAGCTCGCTGCCGGCGCTGTTTGCTGTCCAGGCCCTGCATGCCCTGACTTTCGCCGGCACCCTGATCGCCTCGATCAGTTATATTTCCCAACACGTTGCCAGGGACCAGGCGGCCACCGCCCAGGGCCTTTACGATGGTCTGGCGATGGGGTTGCTGTTCGGTGTTGCCATGGCCGTCGCTGGCTGGGCCTATGCCGACATCGGCCCCGGGGTGTTTTACGTCATGGTCGGGTTTTCGGCCCTTGGCTGTTGTGGTGCCCTGGTATTGAGGGCCATGCAGAACACCGCAAAAAAGCAATCGGCCAGCCCCCCGTCCTGATCAGGCCACATCAACCCAGATCAATGGACAACTCGGCCAGGCTGTAGCGTGTGGTTTCCGACAGGGGTGTTGCCCGCCGGGTTTGTTCATCCATCAGAACCAGCACACTGTCACAGGTTGCCACGACCTTGCCATCGACAAACAAGCCCTGGGTCAAATCGAAGGAAGAGTTGCCGGTTCGCGTCACACCGGTGCCAACCACCACATCGCCCGGCCAGTTCATCTCGGCAAGGAAATTGATTGTCAGTTTGGCAATGACAAATTGTGTGCCGTCAACCAACAACGACCTGTCGGGATCGTACAGGAAGGCAACCCGGCCACTTTCACACAACGTTGCAAAAACCGCATTGTTGATATGGCCCAACCGGTCGGTGTCGCCAAAGCGCAGTTTTTCTGTCACCGTAACCGGGAATTTCTCGAGGGGAATAGAGGGGGATTGATCAGTCATTGAAACCGGGCCTTTGTCTGTCGAAAAAAGCCTGTTGTAGCGATTTCGTCCGGGGAATGCATCCGCAAATCGGCTCGCCCATTCACAAATCATCAGAAAAATACGAGCGGGTCATTGATTAAATGAAAGCGATCCCTGCGGAACGGGTGTATAGTCACCTTGGACCATTAATTAAACAGGAGAACATGCCCATGGTAGAGGTTGACTACAATGCCGAACTTTCCCGACTTTTAACGGAATCTCAGGGTGATCAGGGCGATGCCCATGAAATCCACATGCGCCTGAAACAGACAATCGCCACCATGCGTGCGGAAGGCCTGCCCATTCCGGAAGACTTCAAACGCCTGGAAGCCGCCCTCGACGCCGAATTTGAAGCCGACGCGAAACCCGCGTAAGCCCGGTCATGGGCTTGCTGCTCGTCTTGTTTCTGGTTTTCACACCCGCGCTCAGCAGCGCCCAGGACCTGTCCGGTTTGGCCGAGGTGATTGACGGCGATACATTAAACATCAACGGTGCTGTGGTCGAACTGTGGGGATATGATGCCCCCGAGATTGATCAGCAATGCGCCATTCAGGGCAAGCCCTGGACCTGCGGACAGGCGGCCACTGCCCATATCCGCACATTCACCCATGGCAAACAGGTGTCATGCAGGCAAAAGCCGGCAACCGGGCAAAAACAAATCTATCACAAATGCGCCGTCGGCACCCTCGATATCGGGGCCGAGATGATCGAAGTGGGACTGGCCCTGCCGTTGTGGCCGGTCAGTGCCCGCTATTACATGCGCTCCTATCAGGAAGCCCGCGGTCTTGGCCGGGGCATGCACAGGGGCACATTCGACGAGCCCTGGGAGTGGCGGAAAGCCAACGGGCCCTTGCACGCGCCAGCCCGGTAAAGCTTTAAACTTTCTACAGGTTTTTCTTGACCTTCCAGCAGGTGAAAAGTTCATAAATAGCCCTGTTTTCACCAATCATGAGAGTATCAGACCATGGCCATGACAGATCACCGACTGATTGCAGCCCTGACCGTTTTCCTTGCCATTGCCGCTGCTACGTCCGTTTCCGGGGCCGCCGAACGGCTTGACCCTCAATCTATAAAGCTGCCGCAGATGACCCCGGAACTGAACGTTGGCAAACTTAACTATGACGCCAAATGTGCAGCCTGCCATGGCCTCAATACGGCAGGCACCGACCAGGGGCCGACATTTCTGCACCGGGTGTATCATCCGGGTCACCATGGCGACCGGGCTTTCTATCTGGCGCCGAAAAACGGCGCCCGAGCCCATCACTGGCGGTTTGGCGACATGCCGCCGGTCGCCGGCATTACCGATAGCCAGATCGAAAAGATCATTGGCTATGTGCGGGCCGTGCAGGCAGCCAACGGCCTATTCTAGCCCCGCGCCAAATTCCGTATACCACCCCATGCGGAAAAGTTAACGCATGCGCCCGTTAAGCAGGTCATCCAGCTTCTCCCCGTTTTCTCGTTGACCGGACGCTGGCCTCATCGGCATATTATTCATATGATCAAAATCATATCTATGAAAATGGCCTGACCGATGAACCCCTTTGAAAAGCTGGGGCTGTCGCCTCTCGCTCACCAGCAGCTGGGCAAAGGGCAATCGCTTTTCCATATGGGCGACCCGATTGCCCGCATGTATTTTATCAGACAGGGCAGGATCAGGCTGGTTCGCCATCTGGAAGACGGCACGCCGATCCCCTTTCATCTGGCCGCAGCCAACCAGATGTTTGCCGAAGCGTCGCTGTTTACGGATCATTACCATTGCGACGCCATTGCCGAGGAAGACTGCAGCCTTGATGTCTATTCAAAACCGCAACTGCTGGCCGCATTTCAGGGCGACCCGAAGGCGGCGCTGTCGTTTATGGCGCACCTGGCACAGCAGGTTCAGGCCCTGCGCTCGCAGATCGAGCTGATCAATATCAAATCCGCAACCCAGCGGGTCTTCACCTATATCCAGGGCAAAGTGCCCCCCGGTGACCGCGAACTGACCTTGCCGCAATCGTGGAAATCCGTTGCAGCGGAGATCGGCCTGACCCACGAGGCCCTGTACCGGGCGCTGGCCGAGCTGCAGAAATCAAAGCGCATCGAACGTAAGGGGAGACAGGTCAGACTGTGCTGAACTGTGGCAACCTGCACCACGCCACAGCCCGGGGCATTACCGGCGTTCATCCCAGAGGCCCGGTTCATTTCGCCACCAACGCCCAAAAACTCGCGGTGTGTCTACTGTCTTCTCACTGAAATTTCACGACGGATTGACTTCCGTTGCCTGCATATCGCCATTTCTACGGTGCCAGAAAGGCCGGTCGGGCCATCGCGTTTCGGCGCTGTAATGGATACGGTGTTGGCTTTGGTAGGCGGCAAACTCCGCCGCCCCATAGGCGCGATGGCGGCGCAAAGCCTGACTATCTCCCTTCACCAGGCAGTCGTAGAGCGCGTAACCGGCAAACAGCCCGGAGCGGAGCGCCTTGACGATACCCTGGGACGAAGCCGGATCAAAGCAGCTGCCGGCATCACCTACGGAAAGAAACATTGAGGTTTCATCCGATACAGTTAGCCGTTGCGTCATTGCTGGGACAATGCGCCTGTTGCTAAAGTGTGCTCCCTGCGCAAGGGAACTCATGGCATGAGATGACCGGAGGGCTTCCTTCCAGCGCGCCGGCTCGCCTACGGGTTGCCCGCTTAACAGGTCTGAATCGGTTAGCCAGGCCCAGACCCGATGGCCAGGCCCCGTCGGAGCAGAGTACCACCAGCCGTCCGGCGCGGCGTCGACCGTAACGCCCGTCTCGCCCTGCAATTCGACCGTCGCCTCGGCGACGACAGCAATCAGCCTGTCTGTGTGAACCGGGCGAAGGCCGAGAAGTCGGCCAACTGCAGCAGCGCGTCCGGTCGCATCAATAATCGCGCGGGCCTCTATGTTCTGACCATCGACTATTGCCCGCCATCCCGTCCTCTGCTGGCGAAGGCCTGTCAGGCGGCCGCCGATCATCGCATCGGCACAGATGCGCGCCCGGGCCCATAAAAGCCGGTCAAAAGCGGGGCGGTTAATGGTCCAGCCCCAGCCCTTGCCAAGGTAAAGGTAGTCATTGGCATTCAGATCAGGAGTCCCCCAGGCCGCCCTTGTATGATGTGCTTCAAGATGACCTTGCGCCTGAAAATCTTCCCACAGACCGAGCTCCTTTAAAACCGGACCGGCCGGTGGCGGCAGGCCTTCGCCAACGGACGGCGTGCGCCGTCCGGGATCAACGATAAAAACGCTCAGTTCCGGTGCCATCCGTTTGAGAGACAGTGCAGTTGCCACTCCCGAGGGGCCTGCGCCGGCAATAAGTACATCAACCCGCACGCCCGAACACTCTCAGTCTTCTGTGCGGACGGCGTAAAAGGAGGCGACGACGCCTGCCGGATTAACGGTTCCGGGTTCAGAACCGGAATGCGGGATTGTACGGATAACCGAACCGACCAGGGCCGGCCGCTGGTCGACGCCATTGGGCCAGGGTGGAACGAGATAACAGTCATAATCGTAGATCCATTTTTCGCCGCCGACGATGCCTCTGCCTTCGAAACGGGCGCGCATGGGCGTTCCGTATTGGCGTGAACCTGTCAGGGCGAGGCTCCACCCCGGGCCTCCGATTTTCCCGCTAAGCGCTTCCAGTGCCACATTTTCGATCACGATCGTTCCTCTGCCAAACTCTAGCGTATCGAAATTTTTTGAAATGTCGGGATCATTCAGTAACGACCGGTAAGTCCATGATCCAACGAAGGGGTTGTCTGTCATTTCCCATCTCCTTTTCCATATGATTGTTCGACACCGATGTATTTGTCGACCGGGGGACTGGCGACGTATTTTTCGGTGGCGGGTAGATCCGGATTATCGACGACGAAGGAAAGCCGCCACCAATCGGTCACCATTTTTAAATCTCCAGCGGCCGTCTGCTGTATGCCGCTCGCCCAATTAACGATGACCGGTTGCGCATTGCCGTTGAGCTTCATTTGCACCTGCATGGGCCGGTGGGCGGGCCACCAAAGTGTCTCCCAACTCATCTGTTCATCGGCGAGCAGGGAATTGCCCTGCGTATAGATGTTGTTCCAGCCTTCATAGGTAACATCGATGGTCTGGGTCGAGCATTCGTTGAAGTCCGCCTGCCAGGGGCAGGACATATATTTTGTCAGATCCCCGGGCTGCAGCCCGTTATCAAAATCATTTTTCAGCGACAGGGTCTGGTCCTGATAGGCGCTGTATTCTTCCGGCGGCACCGCCCCGGACAGCGAGGAGGCACGCGCAGCGGTCATCCGGAAGGTCGAGAACTGCAGGTCCGGCTTGATGCGATAGGGCTCTATATAGATTGCCGGGTTGCGCATGATCCAACCCACCTCCCCGCCGGGACAGAAGGCCCCACCGAGAATTTTTCCAAGCACGCCCTTATCCAGCGCGCGTCCGGTTTTTGGTGCGGGACCCGGGAAAGGACGGAAAGGATTGTATCCGTCCGGCATCCGGTCCAGGTCATTATAAAACTTGCCGTCCGCCCATTGTTTGAGCAGGAACAGCTGCCGTTCCGTCAGGCGCAGAAACTTGCTCGGCAATTCGTTGGTAATCGGGTTGTCCCCGGCGAGCAGCGGCATTAACGGCAGGTTATGGAGACGCGAGTTGACTTTACCACTTTTTCGAAACTCGTTCTCCTCGTCCGGCAGTCTCAAAAGGTCGTACAGGAACATCCGCATGGGCTTGAAAGGATCGCTGATACGTTTACCGGGCCCGGCCGATGGCCCTTTGACGAGATATTCAGCGTAATGCCCAAGGTGTTCGGTAAGCTTGGCGACTTTCGCTTCAATGGCATTGGCGTCGGCATTCGTGCGCACTGAGGGTGGCCGGGAAAGATCGGCGGGATTGAAGGTCCCCCGTGTCTCCTGCGCATGCGGATAGTTCGAGGCCTGCAGGATCAAAGTCAGATAATTGAACTCGTTCGGCCGGAACAAGATCGACCAGATGTCGGCATAAAAACCGGGGCAGTAATTCGGGTTCCATTCCAACCGGTCGCGCCGCCAGAAACGCAGGGCCTCGGGGTCGGCGGAGTCGATTTTATCAGGGTCCTTGAAACTGTCGACGCGTCCGTAGATCTCCGTGTCATAGGCCATCTCCCGAACAAACATGTCCTCCATCGCCTCGTCCATGGTGATAATATCGAGGATTTCAGGGACATAAGAAGGATAACCGGTCAGCACCCAAGCTGGATACTCGACATCCACGAAGCGCAGCCGCTGCACTTCTTCCGAAAACATCACCAGCCGCGCCATGACCGGACCGTCGCCCGTGTCGTCGAACCAGCCGTCGTTATTGGCATAGTTCTGGATAGAGGGATTTCCCGGACCTGTTTTTTCGGTGCCGGAGTGGCCATGCCCGCCGAGAACCAAAAGCCGGGCCTCGTCATCCACAATCAGATCGCCCAGCTTGTCGATTGACAGGGGCGTAAGCGGACCCGGGAAAGTTGTCGTGACCACGCCGTCGCCCGAACGGTCGAGACTGGCCCGCCTATTGTCTCTCGAATCAACAATACGGGCACCGGGATCAATGATCAGGCGGCTCCGCGCCGCCCCCGTCACATCGGGATTGCGCAATGGGTGGTCGGGAGAATAACCGTGTTCACCCTGCAATTGCTCGAACTGATACCAGGAGGCCTTTTTGTTGGCCATATGGACCCGCCACTGGATTGCCACCAACGTTCCCTTGTTTCCCCCACCTTCAATAGGGTCGCCGATTTTAAGAGGGCGTCCCTTTTGTTCTTCTTCGTCATAAACCCAAACCTGAAATCGTGCGGCCTGACGTTTGATACGGCCCTTTGCGTCCTTGAATTTCTTTACCGTCACCGGGGTTTTCCCGTCCGGGCTGAACTTGGGGTTGCCCAATTCATCGCATTCAGTGGGCAAAGCACCCGCAGTTTCCGGACCGAGATAGAACGCGTCGGGAGAATTACCTAACCGGGCGATACCGATAGCTGGGTGAATTTTGTATGTGGCATTCATGGCAACCTTCTCTATTTCTTCTACCTGATCAATCTAGAAAGGTGAGGGTTACACCCTCGGTTTTGAGGATGACGTCGTCACCCGCGCCAAGAACAACCAGAGTGACTCGCAACGTTTTTGAGTCTTCCAGCATCCGCCGAGCCGCCTGCGTCACGTCAATCCGATGATTGCGCGGCGTATTATGAGGCCGTTCACGCTGATCACCCGGACGTGGGTTCGGTATTGCGCAATGGCCCGGGCCACCGATGCATTCACCATGGCTGAAAATCGACACGTATCCGGCGAAATGCGGGTTGCCCTCAACCGCAGTCGAGACATCGGCTGCCGGATCGTTCAAAAACACGCGGATGATACAGGACTCGGTCAGCACGGGCACCCTGTGCAACCGTACCTCGGCCCGGGAAAACTCCGCCATTCCCTCAGGCACCGGTATTTCCTTGGAAACAAAGCGGCCGATTGGGGCCGCATATCCAACCGGCATCAGATAAGCACCCCGGACATATTCATAACCGAAAGGCTCGATGCTCTGCGTGTCCCGGACTGTGTAGGACCAGGGCGTCAACACGGCATCAAGATCCTGTGGCGAGCCATGCGGATTGTTTTGCTGCCACTGCCACCACAGGCGATCGACATTGGAATGAACCGGCCAGAACACAGGATCATAGCTGGCCGTCAGATTGGAGAACATGTCACCATTCGGAGGCTGGCTGAATAAGTCATCGTCGGAGTAATAGACGCGTTTCGATTGGGCCGTATTCTGCGGCGCCCGCGTTGATGTGTCATCCTTTTTGTAGCTATCTCTGGTGTAGTAGGGATTAAACCCACCGGTCCAGATATGCATTGTATTATGCGGGTTCTGGTCAAGGAAGCCGTAGCTGTCATTGTACATGCTGCCGCCGCCAAAATCCCTGAAGTTGTTCAGCGACATGATCTGGCGGATATCGTCAGCGGTCGGATAATGGTAATGGATCACATCGTTGATTGTCGACAGTTTGCCGTCTTTGTTGAAATAAACTCCCGGATAACGCAACGGATACCAAAGCGGATTGGAAGCCATCAGCGCTTTGATCACCCGGCACCGGTTCTCGTTTTTCGGGTCCGGCGTAACATGTGTGTAACCGATGGTATTGTATAAAAGCTCCAGAAAACACGACTGCGTTCTGAACAACGTCCGCAGCTCCGCCAGTTCCAGGATCTTGCTGCGTTGTGCCTTGGTCGGTGCCGGATGCAGCGCACCAACCAGCCACTTTGCCTGGTCCGTGGTCAAATAGGCCTTCAACGCGTTTGGAATGCGCCATCCCAAATCAGGTGTGGATGGCTTGTACTGTGCCATTGTCCAGTCCCAATAGGGCATCATCACATTGGAATTGAAGTCGCGCAGGTTCTCCTCGAACTCGTAGATATAGGCCCGGTGCCAGGGAAGAAAACGCTCCCAGCCGTGCTGGCAGTGGTTCTGGTGGATCAGCGCCTGATTTTTGAAACTGCGCCGGTCATGGGCGCTGTCGTTCAGGTCCATGATCTGGCGCATGGCATCGCGCAGTTCATCGATTTGCTTTTCCGGCAACAGATCAATATTGGCGCGCTGGCGGACTTCGGTCTGGCCAAATGCAAAGGCATTAACCCCGCCGTCAAACAGGCCAAACTCATGCTCCTGAATCACGTAATTAGCCGTTGCGCAGCAGGTCTTCTGTTCCGCAGGCTGAGCGACCGCCTCCAGCGCAGGTTGAACCTCTGCCTCCAGGTAGGCATCGATCTGGACGGCGTCTTCCGGACAACCGTCATCAATCCACTCGGCGATGAAAACAATATCGGCCTCGCTGACCTGTTTGCCGCCCCAGGGCAGACGCGGAAAACGTCCGCCATCAAAAGGAGCCTCACCGCGCAGCCCTTTGATGAGACCAGAATTTTCGGCGCGGGACGCGACCATCGGGACGCCGAAGACAACGGCATCCTTCAGTTTCGCAGTTCCGCCCTGCCAGAAGGAACCGAGCCCGCCATAATTCTCCTCGCTGCCTGCCGCAGCTTCATCAAGAATACTGCAAACGCGGTCATAACGCTGGACAGCATCTACCATGGCGACCTCCTTTCCTTTCTCATTGTTTTGCGTGGCCGGAATGAGCGCCGCAGGGAGTCCCGCCATCGCTGTCGGACAGGGCGATTCGGATATGATGCGTCATTCCGGAGTCTTCGTGATCGGGGATGTGGCAAAGCAACTCAACATCCCCGGCAAGCGCTCTTTTGTCTGCACGGCAGGAGCCATAGGGTGAATTACTATCGCCAGCAAAAATGATCGTCTAACACACACAGCAGAATTCCTCCTTTGACCGGGTGAATCATCTGATGGACAAGACTGCGACCATAAAATTACTTATAGTTGTTTAACATAACTAATACACTCTTGAAAAGAGAATTTCAAGATGTATAATCCAAATTGACGGATATGGCGTATTCACAGTGATCTGTATAGTAGTTTTTATTAATAATTACAATTTAAAGGAGTCAAAAATATGCATTCTCAAATTTTCCACGGGCCCCGACAACTGACATGATTTTGACGCGAATGGGTTTGGAACAGATACCCGCATCCTTTTCGGTGCTGCTGAAAGCAGACCAGTAAAACAACCGGATATAAATTATTTCGGGGCACCGACAATCTTGGAAAAGCAGGTAGCTGGCTGAAATTATAACTGAAACGGGATGATGTGTAACACCTGTCACTACCTGGTAAATGGAAGGCTCATTGATATGTTTCTGACAAAGCCGAAGACAACGCTCCTGGTGATTGCCCTCTCAACGGCGCCGATGATCGCGCGCGCGGATATGACGGGTGAAATGAATGCCTGTCCGGTAATGGCGCATGGAATGACGATGCCTGCCGCAGTGCCGCTGTCGGCCGGGGCGACGCCCATGCCCAACGGAAACTATACAGGTTCCGAACCCGCCCATAACACCCGTGTTCCTCACCCCTATGAGCAATTGATACCGGCGCTGAGGCCAGATGTTCCGGTCCAGCTAAAGCCCCATTCCCGGCTTGTCCTGACGGATATCGAAGACCGGCCTTTCTTTGATTATTTTGCCTGGCAAACCTTTATCGGGCTGGTTTGGCCAGCAGCGCCGAATAATCGCGGTGTTCCCCGACACATCGAAAATTTCCTCACCTATAACACGTCGGACGGAAAGAACCTCACGCCGGTGGTTTGGGAATCCTTTCGGACGATCCCATCGCTGCTGCAAAATCCGGTAAATTCAGGCCCTGCACCAGGCCAACCGCCTGCGTGGAATGCAACAAACTATACCCGGCCTTTCAATCTCGACCTGACATCCAAACATCCCGCTGGACTGAACGAGGCGTTTTCTTCGCCATTGATTGACCAGAACCGGAAATACGTCCGTTATCAGTTACAATTGAACGAAGTTCTGTACGCCTTCATCCGGGCAAATAAATGGTATTTGAAAGGCAACTTGCCGAAATCACCAACGGTCGCGGGTTTACCCCCGCTGCCGCTCGATAAGGACGGTAAAATAATAAACCAGCAGCAGCCACAAACAAATACGGTTGTTGAACAGCCGGTGAACGGCAACTCGATCACCATCAAATCCGCCTGGCGTATCATGATCGAAACACCGGATCCCCTGAAGCCATGGGAACAGAAGGATGATCTGTCACGTTATTTCGTCTCAGAAGCCATTATCAGCGATCCGGTAACCGGAGAAGAAAGCACCACAAGCCAAAAGGTGGGCCTGGTTGGGCTGCATATTGTGGTTAAAACGCCCCAGTTCAGCCAGGGAATATGGGCAAGTTTCGAACATGTTGATAATCTGAGTACGCCCGCTCTGTCCAATAAGAGGCCTTCATTCAATAAGGGTGACGGCACCTTCTATCCGTCGGGATTCTCATACCAACCCCCTGCGATCACCTCGGATCAGGACGCTGTACCCGAGAGCCGGCGCACACCTGTCGAGGTCAGCCGTATATATAAAATACCCGATACACCCGTTGCAAAATCTCCCTGCTTCCCGCAGGGGCTGTCAACCCGGGGCATGAATAAAACCTATCGGAAACTTCTCGAAGGCACGGTTTGGCAAAACTACCAACTGGTGATTACACAATGGCCAACGGACCCGACATCGTTCTATGCCAAGCCGTTCCTTTATCCCCGCGGATTTGATGAGAAACCGCCAGCTGACCAACCACCCGCTGTCCAGAAGGCTTATGACAGGGCCATGAGCAACGCAAAAAATGCCTATCCACGATGGTCAGGCCTGCCGATTCCACAGGTGGGCGCGTTAAACACCACGATGGAAACTTACTTTCAAAATCCGGGCGATCATCAGTCGCTGGAAAATACCAGCTGTATGGGATGCCATTACGGCGCCTCGGATACGGATTATTTTTGGGCACTCAAGCTACGCACCTGGCCGCAACCCTACAATCAGGGGCGCATATACCTCTCCGATAGCGTCAAAGCGAGAAAACCCGCACATACGGAATAAGCGTAAAGAGCCTGATTTCCGGCAACCGGACCAAGCCTCCGCATCATTAACCTGTCGGGACCGCCCTATGGGTCCCGGTCCCTGATACGATCAGTGCTGATTTGTTCAGGCGTCTAATCAGGTTTGTAATATTTGCCGAGAATGGCCTCGAAAACGCCTTCCAGCTTCAGCTGGTTGACACTTGAAATAATTCTGGCTTTCAGCCGCTCGTCAATATGTTTACCCGAAACATGGACCCAGACCTCATGCCGGGCAAGGAAGTAGGCCTCGCCCATTTCGGATGGCGCAACACCCTGATCTTTCAGGTTTACAGCAATCGCCCTCCCCGACCCGGCGACCGCGGCTACGCGTTTGCGCAGAAGCAGGTTTACCGACTGATCATGCCCGTGGGTATAGACTTTCGCTATCGAGGTATCGGCATCAAATTTCGGAAGGTAATGGGCGCCCCGGGGCAAGGCGATGCTCTTGCCTGTCAGGTCTTCGTAGGCGCGAATATCTGTCCCCTTTAATCCAATAACTATAACATTGTCATCATGGATAAACACCGTCGGGGTGACCAAATTTGCGTCCATTTCAGGGTCACGATAAAAAGCAGAAATCTCCACATCTCCGGTTTCCATGGAACGGATCATTCGCTTGAACGGCAGGTATGAATGGGCAAATAAAATACCGGCATGCCGGCCTATGGCGTCGAGCATATCAACCGTTATGCCTCCCAGCGTGCCATCGTCGCTTTTCAGCCCCCAGGGCGGGATCGTGAAAATTCCCGATTTCATTGTAACCTGTTCAGCACGGGCCGCATGCAGCGTACCGAAAAGAAAAAGAAGTACGCCGAACAGCGCGCCTTTAGACATCATTAGATAACCGAACAAAAATCATCACCATACCGTCCGCCTTCCTGTGGTAAAACCGAGTACGAAATCCAATTCAAAAGGCACAGGAACCTGATCACCGAACAGCGCGTCAATTTCTGACCCGCTCATGGTAGGTTGCAGTGACCACACTTTCAATAGGGTTTTTGAGCCGGCTATGAAGTGGCTGGTGAAAGGGACCGGAAACCGAGCGACAGCCGTGAAAATGGCGGGAACCCTCTGGCAGCTCCTGTCTTACGCCTTTGTTTGAAGCCCCTACATCGAGGTGCCAGAGCCCCATCGAGGGCAGCAACGCGCGTGACGCCATGCCCGTCACTTAGACACCTACCGAACTTTCTCAGCAATTCGACGTTCGTCCCGGTGTCTGTTACTCATCTCTTCCGCTAGCAGCGCGGGAACCAACCATTTCATCCCGCTCAATCATCGTCATAGTTACCGCCGTC
>JABMNT010000044.1 GCA_013203595.1 Rhodospirillales bacterium | reverse complement strand
GGTTCAGCCAGCAGCGCTGCGCTTACCTTTGAAGTGACGGGCGCCGGTGGTGATCCGGTGGTTCTGGCATCCGATAATTTTTCCAATGGTGTCAGTGGCTGGGGGAGTGCGATTTCAGGTCGAAATGGAAAAATGGAGATCGGGGACGATGAAACCGCAACCAAGACCTTTGACTTCGGCGCCGACAATGCCGGTAAAACGATTACCATCGCCTTTGATACGGCGACCTTCGGCAGTTGGGACGAATCCGGCAGCCATCAGGATTATTTCTCCCTGACGGCTAACGGCCAGCGCCTTATCAATACCTCGGACTCCGGTTCTGACAGCCATTCGGTTACGGTTACCCTGGACGGAGACGGTAAGGTTCGCCTGAATATGAAGGCCGATACAACCGCGTCTGACGAAGGAATCTATATCGACAATTTTTCGATTTCCACGGGCGCAGGCTGGTCGACAAACGTGGTCTCGGAAACTGTGAATGTTCAGATCAATTCAACGGATGTGGTTTATGATCTGGATATCACGTCTGACCTGACCGATACGGATGGCTCGGAAACCTTATCCATCACCGTTGATGGTCTGCCGCAGGGCGCTGTGCTTTCTGCCGGTACCGTAAACAGTGACGGATCAGTTACCCTGACCTCGGCCGAGCTTGCCAACCTGACAGTATCCGTGCCGGTCGGCCAGTCCAACGGCTTTGATCTTTCGGTTACCGCCACATCAACCGAGAACGACGGCGATACGGCGAGCGTCTCACAATCCGTAACCGTCGGCTCCATCGATAATGAAGCGGAAGACCCCACCTTGACCGTGCGCAATGCCACTGGCCAGGAAGATACGGCCATTCCGCTGAATATCGATGCGGCTCTGACCGATACGGACGGTTCGGAAACCCTGTCGGTGACCATTTCCGGCCTGCCGTCCGGTGCCACCTTGTCAGCCGGCACCCCGAACCAGGATGGCAGCTGGACTTTGACGCCGGAGCAACTGACGGGCCTGACGGTAACGCCGCCGGCTGATTCAAACGTTGATTTCCAGTTGACCGTTACAGCGACCTCGACGGAATCCGCATCGGGCCAGACATCCATGGTTGAAAGGACGATTGCGGTTGATGTTGTGGGCGTTGCCGATGCTCCGACCCTGAGTGTGGATGCGACCCGCGTTAGCAGTGGCGGCCAAGGCAGCCATGGCGGCGAGGGCGGCGAGGGCGGCCATAGCAGTCATGGCGGTCATGGCGGTCATGGCGGTGAAGGCGGTGAAGGCGGAGAGGGTGGCGAAGGCGGCGAAGGCGGCGAGGGTGGCGAAGGCGGCGAAGGCGGGACGTCCGGTGCCATTGTTTACGAGCTTGATATTGACGCGGCTCTGACCGACACCGATGGATCTGAGTCTCTGTCCATTCGCATCTCGGGTGTGCCGATTGGTGCGACGTTGTCCGCAGGAACCTTGATTGCTGCCGGAGTCTACGCAGTCAGTGCGGCAGACTTGAACGGCCTGACCATTCGGGTGACGGATCAGGTGACTGACACCTTCGATCTCGCGGTTGAAGCGGTGTCGACTGAAAATGACGGCGATACGGCGTCGGTTGTTGCCACCATATCCGTCAGTCCGCCTGTGGCGCCGGACCAGGACATTACGGGCACCAACAGTTCAGATTATCTGCAGGGTGGTTCCGGCGACGATGACATCAATGCCAAAGGTGGTGATGATACCGTGTTCGGCCGCGGCGGCGACGATCATATCCAGGGTGGATCGGGTCAGGACGTGCTTTATGGCGGGACCGGAAACGATTCCATCGAAGGCGGCAGCGGTGATGACCGGATATTTGGCGAAGCCGGCAATGATGTTCTGAGCGGTGACAGCGGCAACGATTATCTGGACGGCGGTGCCGGCAACGATACACTGAGCGGCGGTGATGGCGATGACCGTCTGTATGGTGGCGACGGTAACGACATCCTGGATGGTGGCAAAAATAACGATATGCTGTTTGGCGGTGCCGGAGATGATATCCTTAAAGGCGGCTCCGGTAACGACCGGCTGGAAGGCGGTGCCGGTAACGACATCCTTGAAGGTGGCAGCGGAAGCGATGCCTTTATCTTCGATGCGGAAAGCGGCCATGACATCATCACCGATATCTTTGAGCAGGACACCCTGGTTTTCGAAGGCCAGGAATTCAGCATGGATGACCTGATACTGACTGAAAATGATGAAGGCGATGTGGTTGTTTCCTTCCAGGGTGTGCAAGGGGCCTCGGTCACCCTGGATGGCGTTAAACGCGATGATCTTGATGCCAATCATGATGGGGATATCTCAGACGGCTATTCGGTATCCGAGGATGGCGGCAAAGTAACCATTACCATTGATAATCTGGGATAAGGAACAAACGTCACTGTTGAAAAACGGAGGCTTAAGCTTGCCTCCGTTTTTTCTATTCAGGTGGTGATTCGCGGAAATGAGCCCATCGTTTTACGCCACCCCGGTTGTCGAGAAAATTGAGCAGGGCTGAAACGGGACGGCGGTCGTAGCGTGTTGCCACATCTTCCAGCAATATGCTGGCGGCTTTCTCGAACGGCATTGCACCTCTGTAGGCGCGGGTGCTGACCATGCCGACAAAGGCATTGGCAACGGACAGGATACGTGCCGTCATGATGATCTCTTCGCCCTTCAGGCCCAGGGGACCCTTGCCATCGATGGTTTCGCCAAACTGGCGAATTGTCTCGACCACGGGCCCGTCAAACTCGACCCCTTCCAGCATATCAACAGTCGTCAGATAGGCATTGCCCAGCAAGGACCGCTCTTCTTTTGTCAGGTCGTTGGTCTTGGTCAGGGTTTCTTCGGGAATGAAAATTTTTCCCAGATTCATCAGGTTGCCGGCAATATCAACGGTTTTTAATTCCAGTTCATCGAGACCCATTTCATGGGCAACGGCACGGGCCACTTCGGCGACGCGATAGGAATGGTTGGCTGAGAAGGGGTCGCGGCGATCAACCACACCGACCAATGTGTCGGTCAGTTGTCGCATCATTTTCTCGCCGCGGCGCTTTTCGTGTGTCAGTTCCGTAATGTCGCTTATGATCATAAGGACGGCGGGCGGAAAATCGCGATCACCGCGTAACGGGACCTGATGAACCCGGACGACCTGCAGCGGGTTGTCCTCGGTCTCTTCCTCGCCGTCACCAAAAGTCACGGTTTCGGAATTGGGTTCCATGGTTCGCAGGACTTCCTTGTTGAGCTCTGCATAAACCTACGCCTTGATCGGGCCGATAACGCTGGCCATGGTTTTACCCATCATGTCAGCTGGCTCCAGCCCGGCATCCCGGGCTGCGGTCAGGTTGGAAAAGGTATAGTGGGTATCGCCGTCAACGGCGACAATGTGATTGGGCTGGTTATCGGTGACGACCCGCATGAATTTGCTGATATTGCCAAACCGCTCGAGAGCTATTTCGGCATCATGCAAGGCCTGCGTCGCACGAACCGACGCACCCTTTTTCCATACATATAAAACGGAAAGGGTGACGATGATGATGATGCTGATGAATACGCCCAGAATAACAGCCAGACGGGAGTCCGTGGCAGCCAGGGATTCGGCACGGGAAATCTTTCGAATCAGCACCCAGGGCACACTGGCAATGGGTCGCGATGCGGCCAGGACCTCTGCGCCCGCATAATCGACGCCAATGGCAAAGCCACCAGGCCGGGCAAGCGCCTGCCCGCCCGCCAGATCAGGGGTATCGGAAGACATCGATCGTTTTAACGCCGGGGTGCCATCGGCCAGCGGTGTCAAATATTCAACGGTCGCTCCGTTGGCTCTCACCAAATAGGTTTCAGATGTTTTCGTGGTATCGCCCGGCTGCTTCAGTCTGTCGTATAAATCCCTGCCGACGACCCGCAGACCGACCACGGCGCCAATGCCTTCCGCGCCTTCGGAATCGTCCTGGATGCCGTAAATGGGCAACACGAAGCCCATTGTCGGCTCACCGCTGGCCCCCAGATAGAGATCAATGATCGCCGGTTCGCCATCCAGTGCCTTGGCTACGGCCTGGCGCACCCGACCGGAAACCGGCGGCATATCCGGCGTGCTGACAATCGCCGTCCCGTTCTTGTCGAGCAGGCCAATTCCGGCAATACCAACACGCTCGACATTAGCAGCGATTTCACCGACCGGTGGCGGCGCCTTAAAGCCGATGCGCTCGGCGGTTGCGTTTAATAGATTACGCAGATAGGTCGCAGAGGCGGCGGCATCGCCGGCGGACTCCTGTCCCTGCAGATCTGCGGGAACTTCCATGGCCGATAAATCGGCAAGCCCTTCCAGACCACCGGATAAATCCGATAACCCGAACGCCGGTTCCGGTGCGCTGGCTGTCGCTGGCGCCGGTGCGGCGGCCGCTTCCTCCTTGGCCGAGGCGATATCCGATAAATACAGTTGCAGCGATGCATTCTGGGCGAGTTCCCGCATGTGATTGAAATTCAATTCAACCCATTCGTTTACCGCAGCGGTACGGCTGTCGGCGATAATGCCTAAGCGCACCTGCCAGGCCTGAACATCGCGTTGACGCTCGGATTCGACAAAAGCAAATACCCCGGCAACGGCAACGGCAACGCCAATTGCAATTGCCGAGATGATGGCGATTGCCATCCTGTTCAGTTTGGGCTTGTCCGCTGATACGCTGCTCGGTTGAGACTCCTCGGCAGGTTTCTCAGCTTCCGCCTCGGTGGTTTGGGCCATTGCCCGCTCCCCATAAAGTAATTAATTTCCAATATCTTAGGGGTTGGGAATGCTGACGCAAGGGGAATTCGGAATTGCCTTCACTGTTGCGCGATGGTGTTGTTATATGGTTGCCTGCAAAGCACTGAAAATACTAATGTTGAGGCCATTATTGGTGTGAATAAAGCTGGAAAATATGCTAGGTAAACGCTCACACGGATGTCAGGAAAACCGGTTAATGAAAAAAAACAGGCCGCATAGGAATTGGCGATTCGGTTTTGCATTCGTGCTGCTCGCCGGTCTGTTTTTTCCGGTAGCTGTTCACAATGCTGACGCTGCCCCCAAATTCACCCGCAGTTTCTTCCAGAGTGTTGAAACACGCTCCAGCAATCTGAAGCCGTTCAAAAAGTGGCTGTCGGCGCTGGCGCGCTATTCTGCGGAAGTGAAGGGAAATAAAAAGCAGACCTGCGTTGCAAAAAATCTGAATATCTGTGATTTCGGTGACTGGAAAAAGTTTCTGATCAGCATAAAAAAATATGATAAATTTACGCAAATCCGGGCCGTCAATGCGCGTATGAACAAGGCCAAATATACCACCGACAAGTCGAACTGGGGCAAAAAGGATTACTGGTCGACACCTGGTGAATTTATGGCCCGGTTCGGTGACTGCGAAGACTATGCAATTGTAAAATATTTATCGCTTCGCCTGCTGGGGTTCAAGGATGATGAATTGCGGGTTGTCGCCGTGAAGGACCTGAATCTGAAGGTTGGTCATGCGATTCTGGTGGCGATTCTAAGAGACCCTAAGACCAGGAAAGCAAAAGTTTATGTGCTGGATAACCAGATCAAGGATGTCGTTGAGGCCAGTACAATCAGGCACTACGAGCCTGTGTTTTCCATAAATCGGACCTATTGGTGGCGCCACCGGCGTGGCTAGGCGTTAACCGGCTGCCAGGTCAGTCGCGGCGTTCCCGGCCGTCGCGCCGGGGGCCCTGGCGCCGTGAATCGGTGTCCATGCGCCGCTGCTCAGACCGTCTCTGGGCTTCCTCCCGGCGTTCGGTTTCCACGGCAGTTTCTTTTTTGCGGCGTTCCGCAGCCCGTCTTTCTTCGTCACGACGTTCGTCGTCGCGGCGGTCATTATCCCGTCGCTCCGCGCTTTTCCGTATATTTCCCTTGGAATTCACTGCGTTTTACCCCCCGCCTGCAGACTTTTGTATGTCCCATTAAAATCGAACCGATGGGTGAAGGCAAGTGCAACGATACAGAATTAACCCTGGAAATTCCGGATTATACGACTAGATTTCGGCTCGGTACGCAAATTGCGCAAATCGACTGCCTCTGGCTAGGAAAAATCATTGAATTTGATCAACTCGGAAATAGAAAAGCGGCGTACCTTTGCGATCATTTCCCATCCCGATGCGGGTAAAACCACATTGACCGAAAAACTGCTTTTATTCGGCGGTGCCATCCAGCTGGCCGGCGCTGTCAAAGCCCGCGGCGAACAGCGCAGAGCTACCTCTGACTGGATGAAAGTCGAGCGTGAACGCGGCATTTCCGTTGCCTCATCGGTTATGACCTACGAATTTGATGGCTGTACGTTTAACCTGCTGGATACCCCAGGACACGAAGACTTTAGCGAAGATACCTACCGTACCCTGACCGCCGTTGATTCAGCCGTTATGGTTATCGATGCCTCACGCGGTATCGAAAAACAGACCCGAAAACTGTTCGAAGTGTGCCGGCTGCGTAACCTGCCGATATTTACCTTCATTAATAAAATGGACCGGGAAGCGCGCGACCCCTTCGACTTGCTGGACGAAATCGAGCAGACCCTGGCCCTGGATGTCACTCCCGCCAGCTGGCCCATTGGCATGGGCCGTGACTTTTTGGGCTGTTATGACCTGCTCAATGACCGGCTGGTACTGATCGGCAAGTCAAAAGGCCAGATCCCCGATGAAGGGGAGGTTTGTGAAGGCCTGGATGATCCGAAGCTGGATAAACTGTTGCCGGACTATGCGGTGGCCAAATTGCGTGAGGAGGTGGAAATGGTCAGAGGCCTGTGTCCGCCGTTCGATCTGCAGGCCTACCGGGACGGGAATCTGACACCCGTGTTCTTCGGCAGTGCGATCAACAATTTTGGTGTCCGTGAATTGCTTAAGGAATTGAGCAAAGATGCGCCACCGCCACAAAAGCAACCGGCGTTCGGTCGTGATGTGGAGCCGCAGGAGCCAAAGGTTTCCGGATTTGTCTTTAAAATCCAGGCCAACATGGACCCGAAACACCGCGATCGCATTGCGTTTGTAAAAATCTGTTCAGGGCGGTTCCGCCGCGGCATGAAACTGCTGCATGTCCGCTCCGGCAAAATAATGAATATTCATAACCCGGTCCTGTTTCTGGCGCGCGACCGGGAACTGGCGGAAGAGGCTTTTGCCGGCGATATCATTGGCATCCCGAACCATGGGAATTTACGGATCGGTGACGGCCTGAGTGAAGGCGAAGAAATCCGGTTTACCGGAATTCCCAGCTTTGCGCCTGAGATGCTGCAGAAAGTTCGCCCGGAAGACCCCATGCGTGCCAAACACCTTGGCAAAGCGTTGCTGCAACTGGCCGAGGAGGGGGCGGCGCGTGTTTTCAAGCCAGTCATTGGTCCCGATTGGATCGTTGGGGTTGTAGGTGTTTTGCAATTTGAAGTATTGGCAGACCGTATTCGAAGCGAATACGATATTCCTGTTCGTTTCGAACAAACGGAATTGTATACGGCCCGCTGGGCAGAGACAGATGACCATCTGCTGATGAAGAAATTTCTGGATGCATCCCGGGCGTCGATTGCCGAAGACCATGACGGCTCACCGGTGTTTATGGCACGCAATGCCTGGCATATGAACAAAGCGGTGGAAGAATGGCCGGGGATCACATTCCGCAAGACCAAGGAACAGACCTTCTAGCTGCCACAGATCTGGCTGGTGAACTTAATTAAATATGGATACGCCGACTCCCCGCATTGTGTTCCCCCATTCACCGACCCGGTTTATTTCGGAAGCGGAGCGCCAGCAGCGCCTGCAGGCGGTCAAACAGGGGCGACCGCCCGGCCCGTTGTGGGTATTCGCCTTTGGCTCGCTGATGTGGAACCCGTGCTTTGACTATGACCAACGCGAAGTTGCCGTACTGGATGGCTGGGAACGGAAATTCAGTATCTGGACGACGCTTGCCCGGGGCACGCCGGAAAGACCCGGACTGGGGCTGTGTATCGAAGAAGGAAAGGCCAGTTGCAAGGGCCTGGTCTATCGCCTGTTAGCTGAAAACGAGGACGATGACTGGCAGAAGCTCTGGGACCGGGAAATGGTCAGCGGTATCTATCGGGCGATTTGGGCGGATATGACCCTTGAAAATGGCAAGGCCGTAACGGCCCTGACCTTTGTTGTCGACAGATCACACCGCCAATATGCCGGCGGTATGGGCATTTCCGAGATGTCTGAAATCATTGCCGGAGCGGCTGGCAAATACGGGGCCTGCGGTGATTATCTGCAGTCAACCGTCGAGGAACTGGCGAAA
Organism: Rhodospirillales bacterium; assembly: GCA_013203595.1. Taxonomy (GTDB): domain Bacteria; phylum Pseudomonadota; class Alphaproteobacteria; order Rhodospirillales; family Casp-alpha2; genus JABMNT01. The sequence goes on along the minus strand of JABMNT010000044.1, from coordinate 7,635 downwards.
ATTGGTGAAGATGACACTTATCTGAACACGCTGCTGGCGGCGGTGAACAGGTGCCGGGAAAAAGGGTAGTGGGTTCCGTCATCTGGCTTTTCTTATCTGCTCGCGGTGGAAGATATAGAGGCCGCTGGCCATAATGATCAGCGCGCCGACAACCGTCCACTGGTCCGGCAGATTGCCAAACACCAGATATCCGTAGCCCACGGCCCAGATCAGGTTGGAATAGGTGAATGGAGCCACCGTTGCCACCGGCGACACGGTATAGGCCTTGATCAGAGTAAAATGTCCGGTGCCGCCAATCACACCCAATAACAGCATCAAACCCCATTCCGGGTAAGACAGGGGGGTCCAGTAAAAGGGTACGATAAGCGACAGGATAACAGCGCCAATGGTTGCGCTGTATATGAGGGTGGTGAAGATCGAGTCAGACTGGCTCAGGAACCGGGTGCTGATCTGATAGAAGGCATAGAGGATTGCTGCCGTCAGCGGGAACAGGGCGGCCGGATCAAGGGCGCTGCTGCCCGGCCGGATGATGATGATGGCGCCGATGCAGCCAACGATAACCGATGCCCAGCGACGCGGCCCTACATATTCCTTGAGGATCGGCATGGACAGCGCGGTGACAAAAACCGGTGCGGTGAGCATGATTGCGCTGGCATCGGCCAGCTGCACATAATTCAAGCCGGTGAAGAAGCAGATGGTGGTCGTCAACAGCAGCAGCGAGCGGGCCAGCTGCAGCTTCAGGTTTTTAGTCACCAGCAAGCTTCGCAGGCGCGGTGCCAGAACGATCAGCAGCACCAGCAGATGGAAGAAATAGCGGCCCCAGGCGACCTGCATCACGTGATGGTCCTGGATCAGGTATTTGGCAATGGTATCCATGCTGACGAAAAGAAACATGGTCAGCAGCATCCAGAAAATGCCGCTGTTCGAGCGGTCTTTTCCGTCGCCGGATAGGGGCGCGTGTGCTGTCGCCATGCCAGTCTTTCAATCGAGGGGTTGATGGGCCATCTGCCATCGAAGACGATTCCGCGCCCAACATAAATCAAGGGCGAAGTGCTGGTCTAACCCTAAATTGCGTGTATAGCCTGAAATTGCAGAAATTCCATGGGTGAACGGTGACGATGAACGGCAATCCAACTTCCGCATCTTACGACAGAACATGGCTGATTACGCGTCTGCGCCGCCACGTGAGTGAGTTGGTACGCCTGGCCGCACCGATTATCGTGTCACGGGCCGGCATCCTGGTGATGGCGGCTGTCGACACCGTCATGGTCGGGCAATACAGCACCCCTGAACTGGCTTATATGTCGATCGGATCGGCTCTGATCATCCCGATCATGCTGATTTCCATGGGCCTGACCATGGGGACGCTGGTTCTCACGGCTAATTCCCATGGTGCAAACGATACGTTTAATTGCGGGGCCATCTGGCGCCGGTCGGTGCCTTACGCCTTCGGTCTTGGCCTGGTTGCCGTTGGCATATGCTATTTTGGCCCTTTTTGGCTGGCCTTGGCCGGGCAGTCGCCGCGGCTGGCGACGGAAGGCGGGGCCGTCATGCGTGTCATGGGTTTTGGTTTGCCCGGCTATCTGCTGTTCATGACGTCGGTGTTTTTTCTCGAAGGTGTGCGCAGGCCGCTACCCTGTATGTTTATCATGATCGCCGCTAATCTGTTGAATTTTGCCCTGAATGGCTGGTTCATATCCGGGGGCTGGGGACTTGAGGCCCAGGGCGCCATCGGTGCCACCTGGGCAACCAGCATCTCCCGCTGGTTCCTGGGCGGCATGGTTATTGGCTATATCTGGTGGATGAAAGATCAGGCCCGTTTCGGCATCCGCATCAGGCGCCGCACGCCATGGGCATCCTGGTCGGACCAGCGCCGGTTGGGCTATGCGACAGCGCTCAGTATCGGGGTTGAGGCAACGGCCTTCGCCGCACTTAATATCTTCGCCGGCTGGATGGGTGAAGCGGCGGTTGCGGCCTATTCCATCGGGATCAATGTTTTGTCTCTGTTGTTTATGATCGCACTTGGAATTGGCGTTGCATCGTCGGTGCGCGTTGGCATCGCCTATGGGCGAAGAGACTATCCGGATACGGCGCTCGCCGGCTGGACAGGGATCGGCGTCAGCACCCTGTGTCTGGGACTGGCCGGCACCCTCGTCTGTATATTTTCCGCCGAAATATCAAGTTTTTACACGTCCGATCAACACCTTGTGGAATTTGCACAACCGCTGATATTTCTCTGTGGCCTGGCGATTGTCTTGGATGGGGGGCAGGCGGTAATGGCCAATGTGCTCAGGGGGCGCAAGGACGTCTGGATCCCGTCAGGGCTGCAAACCCTGTCCTATATCGGCCTGTTGATCCCGCTCAGCTGGACCCTGTCCATATATCTGGGACACGGCCCGAATGGATTGTTTGAAGCGATCCTGTTGACCAGTGTGTTTGCCCTGTCGCTGCTGGCGTTGCGGTTTTACGGGTTGTGCCTGGGCGACCGGGCCAGGTCTTAACCCGGCGACCGGGCGCAGGCGATGCAGGTCGGGAAGGTGGGATCATGGGCCAGGCATTTTTCCTCAATCGCTTCGCCACAGGTCAGGCATTGCCCGAAGCCGCCGGAGTCAATACGCGCCAGGGCACTTTCCACGCGTTTCAATTCAAGCCCGCGCCGACGTCCCGTTTCAAGCTGCATGGCCTGCGATTGCAGGGCATCCATGCGTGACAGACGGCCGACTGCCGTCTGATCAAGTTCAACCGGCTTCCGGCTGTCTTTGGTCGCTATGGTTAAATGCGCAAGCGCTGCCTGCATGTCCAGCAGGCGATTCTTGTGGGATTTGATGTCTTTTTCGTGCATTGGCTGTTCCTATGGTCAGGTCGATGGTCGCATTCTTGATGCAGGGGCGCAAGTTGGTTGCTTGAACAGAGGCTGATGCTGGAGTATGACCAGCAACCCCCATTATTCACAGATATTGACGAAATACTGAGCATCCAATGAACCTTTTCGAGACTTTCCGTGCCCAACTCGTGACCATCGTCGGTGAAATGATCGCTGCCAAGGCGCTGCCGACGGACCTGAACCTGGATCGGATCACCGTTGAGCCGCCGCGTGACGCCAGCCATGGCGATTTGACGACAAATGCCGCCATGGTCCTGGCCGGGCCGGCAGGGCTGAAGCCGCGTGAACTGGCGGCGAAAATTGCTGAACAGCTGCAGACGCTGCCGTCCGTCATGAAGGTTGAAGTTGCCGGGCCGGGATTTGTCAATTTCGAACTGTCCGTGGCGTTCTGGCATGATCAGATGCGCGATATTCTCGATCAGGGCGTTGCCTTCGGGGATTCCCGGATCGGCCAGGGAAAAAAGGTGAACGTTGAATATGTATCGGCGAACCCGACGGGACCGTTGCACGTGGCGCACGCCCGCGGTGCCGTGACCGGCGATGCCCTGGCCCTGTTGCTGCGCAAGGCCGGTTATGACGTGACCACGGAATATTATATTAATGACGCAGGCTCCCAGGTTGATACCCTGGCGCGCTCCGCCTATCTGCGTTACCGCGAAGCCCTGGGCGAGACGATCGGCGAGATTCCGGAAGGCCTGTATCCGGGTGACTATCTGATCGACGTAGGTAAAGCCCTGGCGGCGCGCGATGGAGACCAATGGCTGATTCTTGAAGAAGACCAGTGGCTGGCGGAATTTCGGAAATTTTCCGTCGCGGCCATGATGGATCTGGTGCGCGATGACTTGCAGTGCCTGGGCGTTGTCCAGGATGTGTTCACTTCCGAGAAAGCATTGGTTGATGCGGGTGCTGTCGATGATGTTTTGCAGACCCTGTCAGATAAGGGGTTGATTTATATCGGGGCACTGGAACCGCCTAAGGGAATGAAACCGGACGACTGGGAGCCGCGCCCGCAAACCCTGTTCAAGGCCACGGAATTTGGTGATGACACCGACCGGCCACTCAGGAAGTCAGACGGAAGCTGGACCTATTTTGCCAATGATATTGCCTATCATCTTGATAAGTACCGGCGCGGGTTTAACCTGATGATCGATGTTTTCGGTGCCGATCACGGCGGCTATGTGAAGCGCATGAAAGCGGCAACCACGGCGATCAGCGGCGGTGAAGCGGAACTGGAGATCAAGCTCTGCCAGATGGTTCATCTGATGAAGGGCGGGGAGCCCATGCGCATGTCCAAGCGCTCCGGCAACTTCGTGACCCTGCGTGAACTGATTGATGAGGTCGGCAAGGATGTCGTCCGCTTCATTATGTTAACCCGAAGCAGCGATAGCCAGATGGAGTTTGACCTGCAAAAGGTTCTCGAACAGTCCCGGGATAATCCGGTTTTTTATGTTCAGTATGCCCATGCCCGTTGTCGTTCGGTATTGCGCAATGCCCAGGAAGCCCTGTCGGTTGCGGATCTCGAGCCATCGCACCTGGCAAAGGTTCCGCTGGCCCGGATCGATGATCCCGCCGAGCTGGAGTTGATCCGGATCATGGCGAACTGGCCGCGCACGGTCGAGGCCGCGGCAACGGCCCAGGAGCCGCATCGCATCGCCTATTACCTGAACGATCTGGCAACCCAGTTCCATGGCCTCTGGAACATGGGTAAGGATGATGCCAGATTACGTTTTATTCATTCCGATGACCGAGAGCTGACGCTGGCCAGACTGGCCCTGGTGCAGGCGGTCGCGTTGGTTATCGCCTCTGGCCTGGCGGTGTTCGGTGTGTCACCCATGGAGGAACTGCGCTGACGCCGGCGGAGATAAAACTGAAAAAGGCGATGGCTGTCCTGGTCGCAGCCTGTCCCCATATCGCCAGCGCTTACGCCGTTGTAGGCATGCCGCCGGCGCGCGACCGGGAAGACGGTTTTGCCACGCTTTTGCGGATCATCATTGATCAGCAGGTGTCCGTACAGTCGGGCGCCGCCATATGGCAACGGCTGGCGACGGGGCTTGGCGACTGCAGTCCGCAAGCGGTGCTGGAGGCCGGTGAAGACAGGCTGCGCAGCTTCGGGCTGAGCCGTCCGAAAGCCGATTATGCCGCCTGCCTGGCGCAGGCGATCAACGAGGGCAGGCTCGATTTAGCAGCACTGCGGCAAGCCGACAATGAGGCTGTGCATGCGCAACTGACCGCTATCAAAGGCATCGGGCGCTGGACCGCCGACATCTATTTGATGTTTGCCCTGGGGCGGCCCGATATATGGCCGGCCGGCGACCTGGCACTGGCCGAGGCGGCCAGACGGATACTCAGTCTGAACGGGCGACCGACCCCTGATCAGCTGGATGTGATTGGCGAGCGGTGGCGGCCGGAAAGAACCACAGCTGCGGTTTTTTTGTGGCATTGCTATAAAAAACTGCCGCCGGCCTGAATAACGCCTCCAGAATCACGGCGAATGCCCATCTATGCATGGTCTTTTCAAGGCAATATTTGTTGGATACAATTAATCAGGCACGTTTTGGACAGGAGTATGGGTTGTGGTAACCATCAGGAAGTCATCTGAAATGTATTTTAATCTACTGTTTTCATTGTGTTTTTTGGCTGTCATTTCCGGTGCGGCGCTGGCCGATGAAGCAAACCCGGGCGAACTGCCAACTTCTGAAACAGCGGCTGATATCGACGAAAATGATCCATTTGAGAAATTAAACCGATTTACTTCGGGTTTTAACCGGATCATCCGTGGTGCAATTCTGGATCCGCTGGTTGATGGCTATCAGGCGATTACTCCGGAGCCCATGCAGGAAGCCATTGGCAATGCGGCGTCAAACCTGTCCGAACCCGTTACCGCCATCAGCAGCCTGTTGTCCGGCGACCCGGAGAATGCCGGAAATGCGACAAAGCGGTTTATCGTCAATTCAACGATCGGTCTGGCGGGAACGAACGACAAGGCCACGGAAATGGGCATCGTGCAGCGGCGTGAGGATCTGGGCCAGGCGGCAGCGGTAAATGGGGCTGAAGCAGGTCCCTACATTGTTTTGCCTCTGTTGGGGCCAAGCAATACCCGCGATGCGTTCGGCACGGCGGTCACAGCCGTCGCCAGCCCGATGCCACTGGTTGGTGCCATGGCAAGTGGCGGTGTTGAGTATTCGGGTAGCCAGGACGATATCCAGGCGGTTACAAAAGGTGCGCTTGATCCCTATACCGTTGAAAAGAACGCCTTCCGCCAGTACCGGGCCTACCAGATCAAAAATGGCGAGGTCGAAGCCCCTGAGTTGCCGACTTTCGATGCAAATCTCCAGTAACTGCCGAACTGCCGATTGCTGGAGCTATGCGTCGGCGAGGCAAGTATGTTTACTGTCTGAGCTGCGGCTGCGTGAACAACAGGAGCGGTCGAGAAGATAATTGCCCGGTCACAGTATGTGACGAATTTATAGTGATTCAGGCAACGTGATCGGAGCTGGTTAATCCGGTTTACTTCTCATCATCGTCAATTTCTGAGTGTTGGTCGAACTCATGATTAGAGAGAGATCCTAAACGTCTGGAAAGTTCCCGGGCCGCAAGTCCGACCATTTTCTCGATTGTAGGGACGGACATTGGATCATCCTGGTCGATACGCTCAGCGTAGGGAACTGTCAAAGCCGCCATCGCCATGCTTTGTGTATCAAGGATCGGGAAACTCACCGCATAAAGGCCGCGAACCTGTACGCTCGGCATAGATTCAAACCCGCGTGCCCGTATTGCCTTGAGTCTTGTTTCGATTTCAGAATTCGCATGATTAGGGCGATGTCGGAGGGAACTTTCGATATATAGGCGCTGCGTCTCCTCCGGCTGAAACGCCAGAAGTACAAGTCCTGACGCGGATACCAACACGTCCAGCTCGGCGCCTGCTCTGACGCTGAAACCCATTCCGCTTGGAGAATCGACCTTGGCCAGGACGATTTGTCGCCCATTGTTGTAGACGGTCAGATGACACGACTGGTCAAGGTCATTGGAAAGTTTCTGCATTAACGGGGCTGATTCGGTCAGCAAATGCCTGGTTGGTGAGTTGAGATGGGCGAGTTCGAACATTTTGTTAGAGAGTATGTACCTATCGCTGATACTGGCCACATAACCGCGCTCCACCAGGCAGGTAATCATTCTGTATATTTCGCTGATACTCCTCTTCAAGCTTAGAGAAATATCTTTTTGCGTGAGCGGATGTTCGCTCCGGCTTAGGAGTTCCAGAATATCCAGCCCCTTCTCAAGGGCAGGAGCCGAATAAGCAGGGCGATCGCGCGTGGGCGCCTGTTTATACACCTCTTGAGTTTCTTTCATAGGCTTACTCTTTCCGACGAACGATCTGATAAGGGGGCTCTGAGCCTTGGCTGGCATCCTAGTGTATATGGCTGCCGCCGTTCACGTCTATAGTCGCCCCGGTCACGTAAGCAGATAGTTCCGACGCCAGGAAAAGGCAGGCTCCGGCAATGTCCTTTGGAAGGCCTGCTCGCCTTAACGGGATTGTTTCCTCAATTTCCCGGACCTGCTCTGTTGTCAGGTTGCCATCAAGCATGGCCGTTTCAGTCATTGAGGGGCAGACGACATTGGCTCGAATTCCGAGAGGGCCAAATTCACGTGCAATTGATTTTGTCAGGCTGATCATTCCGCCTTTCGAAGCCGCATAGTGGGCCCCGCCGACAAGTCCGCCACCGCGCTGGGCGGCGACTGAGGCGATATTT
>JABMNT010000043.1 GCA_013203595.1 Rhodospirillales bacterium | reverse complement strand
TCTGTAGGTCGTGAGTTCGAATCTCGCCGGGGTCACCAGCTGGTGCGAGAACGGGCCATACAGACAAGGCGCGGCACAATCGCGGCGAGGCAGGGGGAAGTAACTGGCGAAAAAACCCTCAGCCGGCGGCCAGCAGTCCCGACAGCATGGTTGCAATGCCCAGAAACGACATAAAACCGGCAATATCCGTTACCGTCGTCAAAACGATCGACGACGCCACCGCCGGGTCCTGGCCGAGCCGGGTGAGCACGATGGGTACCAGTGCGCCGGCGATGCCTGCCATCACCATGGCAATAACCATGGATGAGGCAATAACGAAGACAAGCGCCATATTTCCGCTCCAGAAATAAACGCCGATACTGCAGGTCACGGCAATACTGACGCCGTTCCACAGGCCGGTATTTATTTCCTTCAGCGTGACACGCAGCCATTGACGGATACTGATTTCGCGTAAGGCAAGGCCGCGCATGGTAATCGCCAGGGCCTGCGCACCGGCGTTTCCCGACTGCCCGGCGACAACCGGCAGCAGCACCGCAAGTGCGGTGAAACGGGCAATTGTATCTTCAAACACACCGACAACAGCGGCCGCCAGAAACGCGGTCAGAAGATTGACCTGAAGCCACGGCATCCTTTTTCGCACAGCGAACCAGCTCGATGATGTGGCGCGTTCGTCCCTGCTTACACCCACCATGGTCTGCATAGTATCAATGGCCTGTTCGCGCAGCGCATCGATAAGTTCCGGATGGCGGATGACCCCCAGAAAGCATCCGTTGGCATCAACCACAGGGATTTCCTCAAGCTTGAACTGTTCCAGTTTCGAGACCACTTCCTCTCTCGGATCCAGTGACCGCACCACGGCAGAAACCGATTGTGAGATCTCGCCCAAGGTCTGTTTTGGCCCTGCCAGAATAAGGGCATTGCTATCGACATGTGCAATCAACCGGTTGCTGTCATCAACCACCTTCAGCTTGTGGCTTACCATCTGGTTGCGCGAACGCAGGTAGGTGAGGGTTTCCTTAACGGTCATGAACGGGCGAAAGATGTGGACCTTTGCATCCATCAACTGGCCGGCAGAATTTGGCGGATAGGTCAGAAACGATTGCAGTTCCTTGGCCACGCCGGGGCGCAGGATGGAAAGATAGTGAAGCCGCATGGCCTCATCAAAGCGGCCCAGTAAAGTCGACGCCGGTCCGGGTTCCATTTTCTCTAAAACGGGTTTTGCAACGTCGTCAGGCAGGCCCGGCAAAATGGCCTCGCAAGGCGCCAGTCCCATTACATTCCAGACCTGTTGACGGACGTCATCGTCCAGCTCGGTTAAAATTTCGGCGGCTTCAAGGGCAGGCAGGGCCGCGAGACAATGGGCCGCTTCACGCGGGTGGTCTGTCAAAAACTTTCCACTGAGGGCCTCAATAACCAGTTCAGAACTTTCATTCATTTCCCGTTTTCCCTGTTAAGGCCGGCGCTGTCTTTAAGGCCAGGAGTCAGTGACGCATTCAGGATATCGGTGACGCCGAATATGGATCCTTCAATAAATCCGGACATCAGATCGGGCGCCTGTTCGCTTCGAAGTGAGCCCGAGGCATCTTCTATGCCAACACGCAGTCTGGCATAACGCAGAACGCCGATAAATTTCCGGGCCCGGTCGAGCACGGGAAGATCATCGAAATCTTTCCAGCCGGGATGGTTGGCGACGGATTCCAATGTTGACCGGGCCGGGAGTGAATAACCCGGGGTCGACATAATCGACGCGACCGGTGCGTCGCCGTGAGCCGCGACCAGCTGCTCGGGGCTGACAATACCTTTTAAGAAATTGTCATCATCAACAATATAAATGGGGCAAAAGTTTTCAAAGGCGCTTGCTGCGATACGTCGGCGCGCTTCGGTTACCGTGCATGACAGAGGAACCGACCTGACTTTGGGGGTCATCCAGGCACCGACCAATGACGGCGCATAGTCCAACAGCAGCGTACACAGCAAAACCAATCGTTGCGGCAGCTTCTCCATTATCTCCGCAACAAGCGGCGGCGAAAAGTGCCGTAAAATTGCAGCAGCATATCCGGGTTTCAAGGTTGACAGGGTCTCGGCGGAATAATCCGCGGCAACGGATTCCAGCACATGGGCGGCATGCAATGGCAACATATGGGTCCAGACCTCGCTCGTTGCCCGCGCAGGTATTTCCTGCAGGAAAGCGGCAACGTTCTGGTTTGGAAGCTGTTCAAGAAGACGGGCAGCCTGCATGGGCTGACGGCTCAAAAATTCGAGGGCCAATATCCGTTTATCAGGCATTGGCTGGGTCTTTATCGAGCAGCAGGCTCGGCTGGTCACTGAAGGTATGGGCGGGAATGACAACGCGCCCGGCCGGTGTACTCAGCGCGACGAAGACCGACGTAATTGCGATGATCTGACCTTCGTAGGTGCCGATCCGGATCGAGTCACCGATTTTAAATTCGTTTTTCAGATAGCGTGTTGCCACCAGATTACCTGCAACCGCACGGAACCCCAATCCGAAAGCTAACGCCAGAGCGAAGAATAAACCGCCCAGTGTAATGGCAACGACGGCAACCACAATCGTGATATCAATACCGATTTGACCCGCGGCAATGGTTGCCATGATGACCAGAATGGCGATCTGCGCGGTGCGGCCAAACAGTTCGCGTTGCTGCAGCGGTGTCGAGGAAAGCGAGGCCAGAACCGCGCTGCGTGCGATATTTCCAAATATGAAACCGCCGGTCAGCATGAGCGCGCCGGCAAGTATGTTTGGCAGTTGGGATATCAGCCTGTCGAGCCAGGTCGTAAACAACGTCAGGCCGAGGATATTTGCCGCCGAAGTGGCAAAAAACAGAAGCACAATCCAGTAGACGACGGAGCCCAGGGTCGACGCCGTGGATTCGTTGATCTCGTGTTTGCCTAATTTCGCGATGTCAAAGATGCGATCCATACTGCCGGCGAGACGTATTGTCAGGGCGCGAAGGCCTTTCGCAACCAGCCAACCCAGCATCAGCAATATGATGCCACCGAAAAGCTGGGGTAAGTACTCCAGCAAATTCTGAATCATTCGTGATATCGCGGCGATCAAGGGGTCTGTCAGATCAAATACTTTTTCCATATACCTGTTCCCTGTTTTCCATCCGTTAGAAACCGAAGTTACCTGGTTTTTCAAATCCGCAGCTGTCTGTTTTGCATCTCCCATCCAGGCAAACCTACTTTAAGCCCAGGCAATTTCGGCGGAAACAAAAAAGTATTTGAGGCGGACCGTCCTATGATCAGCGAAATGGTGATCGGCGTTTCCACTATAATCAGTCGTTTTGTTCCCAATCATACTGAAAAATGTCAATCGCGTCCGTCGCTGCATCTGTGTCGTCAACCCGTGCGATATTAAAAATTCCATCGCCCTGATTGACATTTGGCAGGTTGTTGCGCCCGATCACGATGCCGTCTGTCGGGCACTCAATGGGGAATTCACTTTCGCCGAAGGGACTGGCGATGATTCCAAGCTGATCGCCAACGGAAACCTGCGCACCCAGCTTGGCACGCGCGCGAAAGATGCCCCCTTCCGGCGCTCTGACCCACACGCTGCTTCGCGATATGACAGGGACGGCAGGGGCCTCATCGCGACGGCGGCGACGGATCATGCCAAGATCACCCATGACCCGAACAATTCCCATCACACCGGCGCTGATGGCGACATCATCAAACCGCAGGGCCTCCCCCGCTTCATAAACGATAACCGGCACATCATTTTCGATCGCCGCCTGGCGCAGCGAACCCGGACGCAAAGCCGCATTCAGAATAACCGGGACACCAAAGCTTTCGGCCAGTTTACGTGCTTCGGCGTTCGATAAATCACAGCGGATTTGCGGAAAATTGGATCGATGAATGGCCGCCGTATGCAGATCAATGCCGTATGTCTATTTTTTTACAACTTCGTTCATGTAGAGATGGGCCAGGCGGGACGCCAGTGACCCTGCCGACGAGCCCGGAAAACTTCTGTTCAGGTCGCGCCGGTCGGGAAGATAGCGGGTGTTTGTCAGGAAGCCATAGACGTTAACAATCGGAACGGCAATCAGGGTGCCGGCCATTCGTTTCAGGGCAGGCAGGCGCAACACACGGCGAATGATCTCGACGCCGTTGACTTCGTCACCATGGACGGCACCGCTGATAAACAGGGTTGGACCCGGTTTCCGTCCATGAATCACCTGGACAGTCAGGGTGATCGGCGTGTGGTCGGAAAGAAGGCTGAGAGGCAAGTCGATGGTTTCGCGTGTGCCCGGCGCAATACTTGTCTCGCCGAGAATAAATGGCGCGCGACCTCCTTTAACCACGGCCGCGGGTCTTTGTTTTGCCCGGTTTCGCATTGTCTTCGATGAACTTGATTATTTTTCCGGCCACATCAATACCTGTTGCATTCTCGACCCCTTCAAGGCCGGGCGAAGAATTGACTTCCATAACAACAGGGCCATGGGCTGACCTCAGCAGGTCGACGCCACAGACATTGAGGCCCATAATTTTTGCCGCTGATACCGCTGTCTGGCGCTCCGTTGGGCTGATTTTAATGGGCTTTGCCGAGCCACCCTGGTGCAGGTTCGAACGGAAATCGCCCTCTTTGCCGGTCCGTTTCATTGAGGCGACCACTTTGCCGCCAACCACCAGACAGCGAATGTCCTCGCCATTTGCTTCCTTCACAAATTCCTGAATAAGGATGTTCGTATTCACACCACCGAAGGCCTGAATGATACTGGATGCCGCATTGTGCGTTTCGCCAAGCACAACCCCGATACCCTGTGTCCCCTCGAGCAATTTTATAACGACGGGGGCCCCGCCAATGATTTCGAGAAGTTCATCCGCTTTTCCCGTTCGGTGGGCAAAAACAGTGACAGGCAGCCCGATACCCTCGCGCGAGAGCAACTGTAAACTGCGAAGTTTGTCGCGCGACCGGGTGATGCCGACGGATTCATTGACCGGATAAACCCCCATCATCTCGAACTGACGCAAAACAGCCGCCCCGAAAAAAGTGACCGACGCACCAATGCGCGGAATCACGGCATCGTATATCGGCAGCACTTTGCCGTGATAATGAATTTGCGGCCGGTGTGACGTGATGTTTACATAACAGCGCAGGTGATCAATCACATCAATTTCATGGCCATTCTTCTTGGCCGCTTCAATAAGTCGCTGGTGTGAGTACAGTTTGGCATTTCGGCACATAAGGGCGATTTTCATAAGTGTCTCCACGATTTAGATGGTTAACATCCAGGCAAAAAAGGCTTTCCCGGAAGGACTGTGCAATGACCGCGAATTGCGTCACGGTTCAACAAGGTAAATTCGACCGTACAAACCTTCCCGGGTGCACGGGTGTATAAATGACAAGGCCGGTTCCGCTTTTCCAGTTACACTTATCAACGCCACGTTTACCGGCGACGGCGGCAGCGCAAAAAGATTCCAGGAATGTCCTGGGCTGCACCGGCTATACCTGTGTGGCCTCGTCGTAGTTAATCCGGCAGGTCCTGTTGGTTATCCGGCCACCGGCTTTTTCTTAACCCCGGGTTCTCTTATTTAGCCGGTTTTCTTGCAGGCTTTTTTCCTTTAACGGCCATACCGTCGCGCCATTCTCTGATAATTTCGGCTGCGGTATCTCGTCCGCCGATGCCAAAAGCGATAGCTGCAGCGATGCCAACCGCGCCAAGGGTCACGCCGAAAGCGAGCGAGATGATATCACTGCCGACACCCATCTGCTCCATCCCCATAGCGACAGCCAAAACAACGACGGCGATCTGGGCAATATTGGAAAGCAGGCGCGCCTGTGGCGGGTTCGCCGAACGAATAAGGTCTCCGGCGACCCTGCCCAGGAAAACACCCAGGCCAATAACGATCACACCGAAAACGACCTGGCTGGCAAACACCAGAAAATCGGAAACCAGAGCTGCGAATTTAGAGAATCCGATCAGCTCCAGGGCTTCAATCCCGGCAAACAGCATGATCGCCGTCAGTGTCAGATATCCGGCAATTTCCGATATGCTCTTGGTCCCGACAGGCTTGACCCCGCCAAGTCCGATCCGGGTGAGGACGGCATCAAAACCGACTTCGGACAACAGGTTTGTCATCAGTCCGGCGACGATACGCCCGACAATATAAGCGACGATCAACACCAATATGCCGGCGAAAATATTAGGCATTATAGCCAAAACGTCAGACAGCATGGCACTCAATGGCCGGGTTACGGCATCGATGCCAAGGGCGTTCAAAGTGGCAACGATCACCGGGACGAAAACAAGAATATAGACAATAAGGCCGCCCAGGCTTGAAATTTTCTGATCGCCAATGATTTTTTCAACACCGACTTTCTTGACCAGTTCATCAACCCCGGATGCGCCAAGCAGTTTGCTGACGATGCGTCGTAATACACGGGCAACAAACCAGCCGACAATAAGGACAAGCCCGGCGCCCAGCAGGTTCGGAAGATAGCTCAGAATTTCCCGCACAACGTCGCGTACTGGCCCGAGCAGGCCGCCGAGATTGAGCGCACTCAGTACCGCTGGCAGGAACAGCAGCATGGTCAGCCAATAGACGGCATCGGCCAGGGTATCAGCCAGCGGTTCTTTTTTCTTACCCACTGTATCCAGATCAGCCTCTACCCGCAGCCGCGCCCCGATCATTGAGGACTGGGCCGCTTTGCGGACGACGACTCTCAGGAACCTTGCCAATATCCAGGCGATGGTGATCAACAGGGCCGGACCGATCATGCGCGGTGCGTATTGGAATATTTCATTAAGAAAACCGAGGATGGGCTCGGAAATCTGGGTAACCCCCAAAATCTGGAAGAACCCGACGAAAACAAACAGCATCAGCAACCAGAATACGGCGCGGCCAATCCAGCGTTCGATCAACTGGGGTTCTTCAGAGTCTTCATCAGCGACCGCATCGGCGACTTTCACACCAAGCTTGGTCTTCTCCAGAAGCCGCTCGACACCGTTTGCCACGAACGTAGCGACAAACTAGCCGACGATTAACAGAATTACGGCGCCAAAAAGATTTGGCACATAGGTCAGGACTAAACTCCAACCCTGCGACGTCGCTTCAATAAGACTATTCCCCATTATTCAATATCCCTCTGTTTTGCCATCCGTTATTCGGATAATCCACACCTGACCAGGCGGCCCAGTAGATGGCGGTGCCGCTGTTGTGTCAGAAGTAGACGGCTTATGGCTTAGCGTCGATTGTAATCGTCGGCTGAAAAGGGAACAGAAGTAGCCGACAGGGAAATTTCCACCCGACGGCTGGAATTCAGGGGTTGGCAAGGTTGGCTCTGCCAAGGAACGGTTTTCTGTTTCGTGGCAACCTGTTATAACGAACTTCCAAGGGTCGAACGGAGTGTATGTGTTCAGTTATGAAATTGAGAGCACCCAGACGATTTGCCTCTGCCGTCACGCGCATAAAAAATGCGCTGGGCGATGAAAAATGCGCTGAGATCGTGGGAAGATCACCGTCTTTGGTCAGAAAGTGGTCGGACCCGGATCATCCCAGCCGACCCAATCTGAAGCAGGCGCTGGTCCTCGATGTCGCCTATACGGAAGCCGGGCATGGCGTTCCTCCCATCCTCAGCATGTACCAGGAAAGACTGGCCCGGGCGCTGACGATCGAGTCGAAAAAACCGGCAGTCGATGTGGCACTGGCAGCGCTTTCTGTGCAGGCTGCCGTGGGTGACATTTCACAGAGTATTCTGTCGATTAAAGCCAGCAGCGTTGATGGTGTGACTTTTTCCTCAAACGAACGCAATCAGATATTGGGTCTGCTGGAAAAACTGATGACGCAGGTATCAATGATCGAAGAAACCCTCGATAACAATCCTGTCGATCTCGGCTAGTCTTGTCCTATGTCGCTGGCGAACCGTTTGTTGCGGGTCGCCGTCCGCTTTTCAAATGCATGGCGTTTCATTGGTAAAGAGCCCGACCCGGCATCGTCACATTCTCTGAAAAACGCCCCTTCGCCACAAGGCTGTCTGAGACGCGCCTTGGGGCAAGAAAAACGAATAGCGACCCGTAAAGCAATACCGTATGCGCTTGCACAGACGTTTCCGGATTTAACTGTCGCCCGCTTTGAACATCTGTTCCTGCAGATAGTTCTGCAGGCCGGTATCCTTGATCAGGCCCTGCTGGGTCTCGATCCAGTCAATATGTTCTTCCGTATCATCAAGGATGTCGACAAAGATTTCACGCGACACAAAATCCCGCTTGCTCTCGCAAATTTCAATGGCGGTTTTCAGATGACCCTGGTTCATGGTTTCCACCGCCAGATCGCTGCTCAGCATTTCCGGCACATTTTCACCAATGCCCAGCTTACCCAGATCCTGCAGGTTGGGCAGACCATCTATCATCAATATGCGTTCGACAAGGAGATCCGCATGCTTCATTTCGCCAATGGATTCCTCGTACACCTTGTCGGCCAGCCGGAGAAAACCCCAGTTTTTAAGCATCCGCGCATGCAGAAAATATTGGTTGATCGCCGTCAGTTCATTTTTAAGAATAAGGTTGAGCTGCTCGATAACCGCGCCATCGCCTTTCATGATCGTCCTCCGTAAAGTTTAAAATCAGGCATCCGGCACAGACCAGACAATAGGGAAGTTAAAGCCTATGCAGCGTTAAATGCGCTACAATTTATTCCCATAACCCTTTGATATTAAATAATATTGTATATGAACCCTTCTGTCAATGCAAACGCTTCTCAATTGCATTGACTTTATTCATTTTATCTTTGATAATCGTTCTCAGTCGCATAAGCAATGGATCTGGTACATGTATATCTGCAACTGCAACGGATTGACCGAAAGACAGGTGGATGCGGCCCGCAAGGGCGGCGCTCAGTCCTGGCCGGAGGTTTATGCCTTTTACGATTGTGCACCAAAATGCAGAAAATGTGTTCCCGATGTGGCGCGGCGTCTGAACGGAACTGATCAAACACCGCCAGACCCTTTCTATGCGCAATCCGCTCTCAGCAAGGCCTGAGCCTTGTTCCTCTGGAAATCCCTGTCAGCCGCTCATTTGTCCCGGGTGATGCAGTGGGTGATGGTGCCGCCCCCGGTCCGGCAGCCGCAAGATCCGAAAATCATCGGTGCGACAGCAAAAAGCAAATAAGCCTTAGTGGAAACGGCGGCCCTCTGTCTTATTGTCAGGGCCCCGGCACAGGACGCTCATCCTCTGCCTGGACTTCAAGGCAGCGAATGTCGCCAGAGCGGTGAACGGCAACCTTCCTGTATGCGCTCTTTTATCTCCTCCCAATCCTCTCCTCACGGCAGCACCCCAAAGGGGCCTCAGACCCGGCCATTCCTTTGTCGGGCTGAATCCCTTATATGATAATGATTATTATTTGCATTTTTATATACCTTCCTTTATACGAAAATGATAATCATTCGCATTTAAGTGTTTCTCGATACCTTAAATGCGACCGGAAGGCAGGAAGAGGCGGCTTTGAATGTGTGAATTATGTACCCAGGAACCATCACCACAAACCCGAAGCAAGCGGCTGCGGATCTGGGAAGTCGACTCGGCAAGACATTGCTCCATCGTAGGGACCTGCCTGACCCTCGACGAGATCAGGGGGCTGGCGCGAAAACTCGGCTACAAAAACAACAGCAGCAACGATACAGATTTTTATCTGCATGGACATTTTGTCCGCAAGGCCGGCGACAATTCTATCGCCGCCAAATTGCTCAACAAACTGCTGGACCGCAAATATGCATCCGCCATCAGGCGGTTCAAGGCCGCCCGAACCACCCGGGAACTGGCCGACCTTTGGCAACAGGCCTGCGCGGCGGGCGACATTCCCGGGGCCTACTGGGCGGTGCTCACCCATCCGCATCTGGATGAAAGTCTGGCGATCCGGGTCTATGGGGATGTGCACATGCTTTCCCATCTGGTCGGCGCCTGCAACCGCGCCGACCGCACGGCCCTGCGCCGCATGGAGCAGGAAGTTGCACCCATCGAACAGGCCCTGAAAAAAACCGCAACACGTCACCGCCAAATGCTGGAGGCGAAGCAACATCTGATCGACGATCTTCAGAATGAGGTAATTGCCCTGAAGGCCATGCTGGCTGGGGCAAAGGACCGGGACAGAGCCCAACCGGGGCAGCCCGCAGCTGGACGAAGAGACAGTCCGCCGGTAAAGGCGGAACAGGACAGCCTGAACCAGGAGCTGGCCGCTCTCGCGTCGGCAAATAAAAAACTGCAGGAGCGCAACAGCCAGTTGTCGGAAATGGTGCTGCGTCTGGAAGCGGAAACCCGGGCGATTGATACTGACAGTGACGGAGACGAAAGCCCATCCGAAGGGGAAAACGACCATCTCGACCTGCAGGGACATTGCATCTTGTATGTGGGCGGGCGGGCACCTCAGGTATGCCGGTTCCGGGACATGGTTGCCCGCTGGAATGGCGAGCTTTTGCATCATGACGGCGGCCGGGAAATGTCCATGGCTGAACTGGCCCGGGCCGTTGGCAAGGCGGACGCGGTGGTCTTTCCCACCGATTGCGTGAGCCACAGTGCTGCCCTGAAAGTCAAACGCCTGTGCCGACAATCCATGAAACCCTATCTGCCACTGCGCACCTCCGGCGCCGCTTCGCTGATCGCCGGGCTGCGCAGCCAGTTCGACGATTTATCTGCACAAGAAAGCATCAACTAGCCTGGCGGGCCCTGCTCATGACCTATTTGAAATCAGCCAACCCGGCACCTGAACTGGATAACCTGTTGTTTGGTGAACGCCTGCTCCTGTGGGGCATTCGGTTGTGGGTTGCCGGGTACAGGGATGGGGAGAATGTGCAGGAAATACTGCGCCACGGGTTCAAGCTTGCGGGCTTGAGCCAGGTCCATTTCGCGCTTGATGATCTCATGCATCTGATTGCCACATCGGCAACCGAACCCGTCGATATCCGATGCCCGAAATGCGTCGGCACCAGCGCTGACGAACACCTGCTACTGGGCGTTATTGCTGCCTGGCAGGAGGGGCGGGGCAAGGATCAGGGAACCGCGCTTTTAAGCACCTGGCTGCCCATGGCCGCCGTTCGCTTTGCACAACCGGCGGCATCCGCGATTGCCCGGGCGATGGCTGACCGGGGCCTGCCGATCAGATCACGATGTCGCCGGCTTGCTTCATCAGCGCAAAAGTCATTGGCCATGTATGGCGCCGAAATTTCGCCGACACGGCACTAGCGCAAGCCAGTGGCGACGGGCAAAAGCGGATGACAGCGGGTCTTTAAGTTTTGATTTATTTATGACTTGCGAGTCATTCTTAACAATGCTATCGAACGCCAATGATAATCATTCGCATATACACAGATAACAAACAAGGTAGGAACTTTCCATGAAAGTGAAAATACTTTTTCGCGCCGGGGTGATCAGCGCCCTGTTAGCGACAGTCCCGAATTTGGCCATGGCTGCGGATGCGAAAGCGGTTGCCGCCACCTATGCCAACGTTGCCCACGCCATGTATGAGGATGCACTGATCACTGCCGGTGATTTGCGGGCCGCCGTTGCAAAAATGATCGCAACGCCAACGGATGCCACATTGAGCGGTGCCCGCTCAGCCTGGGTCCGGGCACGGGCCCCTTATCAGCAAACCGAAGGGCTTCGTTTCGGCAATGCACTTGTTGATGACTGGGAAGGCAAAGTGAATTCATGGCCGCTGGATGAGGGGCTGATCGACTATGTCAGCAGCGCCTATGGCAGCACCTCGGATGCCAATCCGGCCTATACCCTGAATGTCATTGCCAACAGCAAACTGCGTATCGGCGCCAGCGTTGTGGATGCATCGGTCATCGACAAGGCGCTGCTGTCCGGTGCCCTGCATGAGGCGCTGGAGGTAGAATCAAACGTTGCAACCGGTTACCACGCCATCGAGTTTTTACTCTGGGGTCAGGATCTGAACGGCACCGGACCCGGTGCCGGCAACCGACCGGCCAGTGATTTTGATCTCAAAAACTGCAGCGGCGGAAACTGCGACCGCCGGGCCGCCTATCTGACGGCAGCGACGGATTTACTGGTCGATGATATCAAGGAAATGGTTATTGCCTGGGCACCCGGCGGCGACGCACGGGCCGCAGTTATGGGCAAATCCGAAGACCAGATCCTGGCGACAATTCTCACCGGTCTCGGCAGTTTATCCTATGGCGAACTGGCCGGCGAGCGCATAAAACTGGGACTGATCCTGCACGATCCGGAAGAGGAACACGATTGTTTTTCCGACAATACCCACAATTCCCATTATTATGATCAGGTCGGCATGATCGCCCTGTATACGGGCACTTATAAGCGCATTAATGGCACTGTGGTCAAAGGCCCGTCCCTGGCCGATGTTGCCGCCGCCAAAGCGGCCGATATCAAAGCCGACGTCGACGCCGCCATGAACGCGACCCTGGCGAAAATGCAGATCATGAAAGATACCGCCGACAGTGGCAGGATGGCCTATGACCAGATGATTGGCGAAGGCCAGACGGAAGGTAATAAAATCATCCAGGATGTGGTTGATGCCCTGGTCGCCCAGACCCGGAGCTTCGAGAAGCTGGTGGCGGCGCTCAATCTCAAAATCAATGTCGAGGGGTCCGACAGTCTGGATAATCCCTCGTCAATTCAGTAGGACATAGTGGCCGTGACGGTCAGCCGTCGCGCCGTATTGGGACTGGGCGCAGCCATGGCTGCGCTCGGCTCCCTGCCCTATTATGCCGGTGCCGTTTCCAGACCCGCCCTGCCGCAACGCCGGACCCCGTCCGCCAGCGCGCCGGACGTCACCGTCAATTTGCTGGCAAAGGAGCGCCGGGTCCGGCTGTTCGGCAAACCGGACTTTCCGGTTTGGTCCTACCACGACGACATCCTGCCGATCATTCGTATTGCCAGGGGCAGCCGCCTGACGGCGCAATTCAAAAACGAACTGGCGGAACATTCGTCCATACACTGGCACGGGATCCGCCTGCCGAACGCCATGGACGGGGTGCCTTACGTAACCCAGCCACCGGTCCAGCCCGGCGACAGCCATACCTATTCCTTCACCGTCCCCGATACCGGGCTTTTCCCTTTCCATTCCCATTGCAATACGGTTGAGCAACTGGGCCGCGGTCTGGCCGGTGCACTTATTGTCACCGGCGACGAAAGCCGTCCCTACGATGCCGATCTGCTCTGCGTGATCAAGGACTGGCGGCTGGATGAGAACGGAAACTTCATCGATTTCACCGAAGACAGCGGCGCCGCAAAAGCCGGCACCTTCGGCACCCTGCGCAGCGTCAATTACAAACAAACGCCCATGATGGCTGCTCCCGCCGGCGGCGACGTCCGCCTGCGCCTGATGAGTATTGATAACAGCCGGGTCAATCTGATCGGAATTCGTGGGGCAGAAGCCGCCGTGATTGCCACCGATGGCCAGGCGGTGATCCCGTTTCCCTTCACAACCTGGCGGCTCGGCTCGGCCATGCGCCTGGATCTGTGTATCCGCATGCCAAAGCCCGGACAAACCGTCCATATCTACGATTATTTTGCGCCCGAGCCGGTTCTCCTCGCCTCCATCACAGCGCAAGGCCCTGCTCTGCAGCGCGGCGCGTTTGATCCGGCCCCCCTCTATCGGCCGGATATTGCCGAACCGGATCTGGCCAATGCCATCCGCCGGCGGATTGAATTTTCAGCAACCGCAAAACCGACACCGAACTTGATCGAGCTGCCCGGCGGACAGACAATGAATATCTCCGATTCCCTTTGCCTGTCCGACAAAACCTTCTGGGCGATCAACAAGGAAACCTGGCCGGAGGACGGCCATCAACGGCTGCCGGCACCGCTTTTGAACCTGGTCAGGGACCAAACCTATCTGTTTGAACTGGTCAATACGACGCCGCATATGCACCCGATCCATATTCATGGCCATACCTTTTTATATCTCCGCTCAAACAAGACCTCGCTGCCGCCGCATTACGCCGATACCGTATTGCTCAAGCCGAAGGAACGGATCGAGGTCGCCTTCAAGGCCGACAACCCCGGTGACTGGATGTTTCACTGCCACATCATCGAACATGCGGAAACCGGAATGATGAGCATTCTGCGGGTCACCTGATGCGCAGATCGCTGCTGATATGGGCGTTTTTATGGCTGGCCCTGATGACCTCAGACCTGGCCGCCGGATCCCTGGACGGAGCTTTGGGCAAGGCCCTGTTTGATCGCCAGTGGGTGCCGGCTCCGGCCTCAACCGATGCAGCTGACGGGCTCGGGCCCCTGTTCAACGCCCGCTCCTGTGCCAGTTGCCACCCCGGCGGCGGTCGCGGGCGGTTTACGGAAGACCGCAATGGCCAGATAACCGGCAACGGTCTGGTGGCGCGGCTGGGTGACAGCGCCGGCACGGAAGACCCGACCTACGGCAGTCAGTTACAAACCAGTGGCGCAGCGGGCCAGACGGGCGAAGGCCGGTTGTTGCGCCGTGCCGACGGAAACCTGGAAATTAAAGACTTCGGTTATGGCAAGCTGCACCCGGCGACCCGCTTTGGCGGCAGGCTCGCCCCGTCCCTGCACGGTCTTGGGCTTATCGCGCTGATTGCCGATGCCGACATTCTGCAATGGGCCGACCCGGAAGACAGCAACCGGGACGGCATATCCGGGCGGGCCAATTTCGTTGCCGACACGCAGGGCAATCAGGCGCTCGGCCGGTTTGGCTGGAAAGCCGGACACGCCGATCTGACGGCACTGACCGCCAGCGCCCTGTCCCTTGATCTTGGTTTGTCGAACCCGCTGGCGCAGGACCCCCATGGCGACTGCACGGCCGCGCAAACCGCCTGTCGCGCCGCGCCGCATGGCGCCAGCCAGCGCTTTCAGGGGCTCGAAGTCAGCAGCGACATGCTGGCATTTATCGTAACCTATATCAGCACCCTGCAACCGCCGCCCCGCCGGCCACTGGAGCCACCGGCCCTGGCCCGGTTCACAGGCATTGGATGCGCGCAATGTCATCGCCCGCAGATCCCTCTGCCGGCGGGTGGCCAGGTGGCGGCCTTTTCAGACTTCCTGATCCACGACATGGGCCCGCACCTGGCCGACGGCATTGGCGACCATCAGGCGACGGGCCGGGAATGGCGGACCGCACCGCTGTGGGGGATCCGGGAGGCGTCGCGCTTTCTCCACGATGGCCGGGCCACAACCCTGCGCCAGGCGATCGCCCTGCACGGCGGCGAAGCGGCTCCGTCGCGCGATGCCTTTCTGAATTTATCGGCTGAGAATCAAGATCAGCTTTTAAATTGGCTCTCACAACTGTAAACCGGATACATCATGACCCGCTTTTCCACGCTCATTCTTGCCTGCGCCCTGTTTGCCGCCAGCCCGGCTCGCTCCGAGATCGACTACCGCCCGATCAATGTTGCGATCACCGACGAAGTGATCATCCCCGCGTTCACCCAACTGGATCAGACCGCCGCGCAACAGGCCGCACTATGGGCAGT
Organism: Rhodospirillales bacterium; assembly: GCA_013203595.1. GTDB lineage: Bacteria > Pseudomonadota > Alphaproteobacteria > Rhodospirillales > Casp-alpha2 > JABMNT01. The sequence continues at coordinate 22,379 of JABMNT010000043.1, read as the reverse complement.
TGCCTGCCAGGCCCCCTCGGAAACCACAGTTTCCCAGTTGAAAACCGCTTTTCATGAGGTCTCAGACGCCTGGGCCAACCTCTTTCACTGGAGTATCGGGCCAATCACCCTGTATCTGCGCCGCGACCGCTTTTACCACTGGCCGGAACGGCGCAATTCCATCGGCAAGGGCCTGGCGGCCTTGCTTGCTGTTAACGACGAAGCAAAACTGGCACCGGAAAGATTCAAAAAAGCATCGGTGGCGGTGCAGGGACTGCCGGCCCTGGAACGGCTGCTGTTTACCGAGACCGACGTCAGCCAAAATCCCTGGGCCTGTAAAATCGGACAATCCATCACCGCCAACCTGGCCGCCATTGCCAGCGAAGTCATCGTCGAATGGACGGATGATATCCGCGGCAAGCTTGAGCGGGGCGAGGCCCATATGGACTATTTCAGCGAGCCTTCCGATTTCGTCAACCGCGTGTTCAACGAACTGTCGACCGGTTATGCCATGATCAAGGAACAGAAAATCCTGGCCGTGCTGGGTGCAAGTGCTGAAAAAGCCAAACCTCTGCTGCTTGAAAACCGCCGCAGCGGGCGCTTCATGCGAAATCTGAACTTGAATGTGAAAGCGCTTTTTCAGGCCCAGGCCGTGCTTGCCCGCTCTTTGCCGGACTCCGGCATCGCCGCCATGGCAGACCGCCAGAAAAAGCTGCTGCGCCTGCTTGATGGGCTGGGGAGCGATGACGCGGCCTTCACCAATCCGGATCACCGCGACAGGGTTCTGGCGTTTACCTCAGCCCTCGGCGAGGCCCGCGATGCCATGGAGAAGGCCTATGTCAGTCACCTGGGCCTGACCATTGGCTTCAACAGTCTGGACGGCGATTGAACGGAGGCAGGGAAATGCGGTTTTGTCTGATCATTGTTGTTCTGCTGAGCATTTCCGCCGCCGCCCGGGCGGCACCGGACTATCGGGAAATCAACCGGGCACTGGCCGAAGAGGTCATCATCCCCGCCTATAACCAACTAGAATCTGCCACATCCCGACAGAAGAACCATTGGATTTCGGCCTGCGAGGAACCGGCAGCCGATGCCCTTGACCATCTGCAGGCGGCCTACCAGACAACCGCCGACGCCTGGGCCGCGGTTTTTCACTGGACGGCCGGGCCGATAACCCGGGAGCTCAGACGTGAGCGGTTTTATCACTGGCCCGAGCGCGGCAACGCCATCGACCGGGCACTGGCTGCGTTGAGGGCCGCGGCAAACCCCGACAGACTGTTACCGCCGCTGTTCGCCCAGGCGTCGGTTGCCGTGCAGGGTCTGCCGGCCCTGGAACGCCTGCTATACGGGGACAGCGATGTAACCCAGGATCCAGGGGCCTGTGAAATCGGCCGGACAATAGCCATCAACCTGGCCTCGATCGCCGCCGAAGTTTCCGGGGAATGGCGGGGCGCGGTGGTCGATAACCTGCGGCGGGGCACCGCGCTGCTGCCGTACTTCGGCCCGCCGCTGGCCGCCCTCAACCGGTTATTCACCAGTATTCTGACCGGCTTCATCATCCTCAAGGACCAGAAACTGATGCCGGGCCTGCGCTTCAAAATCGATAACGCCAACCCGAAAATGCTGGAAGGCTGGCGCAGCCAACGGCCACTGCGGAATCTGAAAATCAATATAGACACGCTGGCCGAAAGTCTGGCTGTCCTGAGCCGGCATCTGGGCGCCGACCACAGGGAGAGGATCCGCCATGGTATGGCGCGAAGTCAGCAGCTGGCCGCCCAGCTGGCACCGCTGATCAGCGGCGTCACAGACCCGGCCGAGCGCAGGAAAATATTCCAGTTGATCGACTCCCTGACCAGCAACCAGAACGAAATCGCAAATATCTTCAATCAAAGGCTCGGACTTACCATCGGCTTCAACAGTCTGGACGGAGACTAGAGAAAATGCAGCGACGCCACTTTCTAACCGGAAGCCTGCTGTCTCTGGCGGCGATCCTTTTTGATCGCCAGGCCGGAGCCAACCCGAACCCCGCCGCCAGCGACCGGGCCAGCGGCTGGGCCAACGGTTGGCTGACCGGCTACGGGACGGCGGACGGCACCTACGGCATGGCGCTGATTGATCAGACCCTGACCGTGCAAGAGTTGCAGCCGACCGGTTACCGGTTGCACGACATCATCAGGCACCCGGCGGGCCAGGAGATCTGTATGCCGGCCCGCCGTCCGGGGTCTCATTTCATTATCCTGAATGGGCAAAAATCCCCGATGGTCGTGGCCGCCGCTGCGGGCCGGCACTTTTACGGCCATGGGGTCTATTCGACCGATGGCCGGTACCTGTACCTCACGGAGAATGACTATGCGGGCAGGCGTGGGGTGATCGGCATCTATGCGGTGGCAGCAGGCTACAAACGCCTGGGCGAAATGCCGAGCGGCGGCATTGGCCCCCACGAAATCCTGCTGCATGGCGATGGCAGGCATCTGATTGTCGCCAATGGCGGCATCGCCACCCACCCGGCCAGCGGCCGCGCCAAGCTCAATCTGGATACCATGGTTCCCAATCTGGCGCTGATAAACATCACCAGCGGGAAACGGGCGGCCAAAACCGAACTGGCACGGGGAATGAACAACCTGTCCATACGCCACATGGCGAGAACGCCAGACGACGACATCCTGTTTGGCCTGCAGGATCAATATCCGGGGCTCGACGAATTTCCCCTGGTCGGCAGATGGCAACCCGGATCAGAGGCCCGCTTTCTGACGGCTCCGGCTGCCGGCTGGCAGCGCCTGAACGGATATGTGGGCAGCCTTAAGACTGACAGCTCCGGTTCCATCATCGCCGCGGTCTCGCCCAAGGGTGGAACGGCGGTGTTCTGGCAGCGCGAAAGCGGGGCCGCGATCGCCCAATTCAATGGCCCTGATATCTGTGGTGTCGCCGCAACAACGGTGCCCGGTCAGTTTCTGATCACCTCGGGCATGGGAGCGCTGACACGGGTGAATGCGGGACCTGCAGATATTCACGTGGTCGCGCGTGCGCGGGCCGATCTCCGCTTTGATAATCATTGTCTGGCCTGTTTGTCCTAGATCAATGATTCAGATATCTGATTGTGCGATTGCTCATGCCGATGCGCCGTTGCCGACACCCGCCGGCGTGTGGAAACCGGCGTCATTTTAACTGATTACAGTCGAAAAGTGAAAACCATTAGCAAAAAGCCTTTGCGTTTTTGGTGGATGTAAGGAGGATGTAAAAATGGGGCCAGGGTATCGGGTTGTATGGTCGTGAAAAAAGAGAACGAAATATGTGTCGGAAAAAGTGTCGCACCCTGAATAAGCGGTTGACCGCCAGTGGACCCGCTTAATGGCGAGACGGGTCGCCATTGATTCTGATGAACTGCATTGGTGCCTGGCATTACTGCTGCCGCTGGCCATGCGCTGTTATCTGGATGGATCGGAGATTGCCCTGCAGCGCCTGACCGTGCTCTGTCTGGTGCTGGCCAGCAGCTTTTTCTGGTCGGCCCTGATTAACCGACGGATCTGGCCTTCTTCCGTCGGTGCCCAGCTGCATTTTTCCATGCTGTTCGCCATCCTGCTGTTTGAGCCCGTCGGCTGGGCTCCTGTTATGTTTGCGACCAGCTTCGGGTGGATCTTCGCGCACGAGATGTTTGGCGGCAAACCGGTTCTGTCACCCGCCCTGATCGCCCTCGCCACAGCGCTTTTTTCCTTCCCCGATACGGGCTTTCAGGAAAAATGGATTTTGAACGTTGAACCTGCCTTTTTCATGGCTCTGGCCTGCCTGCCGGGCGGCTTATGGCTGGCCTGGCGAAAACAGCTGCAGCTGCCGGTCCTGCTGGGGGTTGCTGTCGGGGTGGCGGCGGTGGTGCCGCTGTTTCCGCCGTCCGTGCAGTGGTGGGAACACCTGCTGATCGGGGCACTGGCAGTTGGCGTGGTGTTTATTGCCGCCGATCAGAAATTTGTTCCCGCCGGGATCGTTACCCAGGTTTTAGCCGGCGCTCTGATTGGCGGCCTGGTTGTCGTCCTGCGTCTGGCAAGCCCGGATCAACCGGACGGGGTTGTTTTCGCATTGTTGCTGGGCAGCCTGTTCACACCATTATTGGGGCGGCTTTTGGCATGGCGGACAAGCCATGCCTGATCAGAAACGAGTAAATATCTGGCGCGCCTTTCTCAACAGACCGAATACGGATTCGGCGAAAACCCTGGGCGTCGCCTTCCTGGTCGCACTCGGCTGTTCGGTCATTGTATCGCTCACTGCGATTTATCTGAAGCCGCTGCTCGATGCCAACCGGCTGCGCGAGAGCGCCGGCAGTCTGGTCGAGATCGTCGATGCCCTTGGCGTTCCTGTTCCACAGGTGCGGCTCGTCGAGCGGACAAGCGGTGAATACCTGAGCCGGGCAACGAGCGACAAAGCGGCGCTCGACCCGGATCAGGACCTGGCCGGCCTGAAAGAAGTCGAAAATACCCTTACCGCCTATGAGGTCCGCGACGGGGCGCGTTTGACGCTGGTGATTTTGCCGGTTCGCGGTGCCGGCTACAAATCAACCCTGCACGGCTACCTTGCCCTCAAAGCCGATCTCAACACCATTGCCGCCCTGACCTTTTATCAACAGGATGAAACCCCGGGCATGGGGGCGAGAATCATGGAAAAAAAATGGCAGGACCTGTGGCGCGACAAAAAAACGGCTGATGCAACGGGGGCCATTCAAATCCGGGTGGTGACAGGGGCAGCCAGCGGCATTTACGAAGTCGACGGCATTTCCGGCGCCACACGCACCGGCAACGGGGTCTCAAATCTGGTCAAGTTCTGGCTCGGTACGAACGGCTACGGCCCCTATCTGGCGCGCCTCAAACAACAGGGAGATGGATGACCATGTCCACAAACCCCCTGGTCAAACCGATCATCGCCGAAAACCCGGTAACCTTTCAGGTGCTGGGGATCTGTTCCGCGCTCGCGGTAACCACGTCATTGTCAACGTCGCTGGTCATGAGTGCGGCGCTGATTTTTGTCCTGAGCCTGTCAAATGTGACAATCAGCACCATCCGCGCGCATATTCCCAACTCCATCCGGCTGATTGTCCAGATTACAATTATCGCCTCGCTGGTCATCATCGTCGATCTGGTACTGCAGGCCTATTTGTTTGAAATAAGCAAACGGCTGAGCGTTTTTGTTGGCCTGATTGTCACCAACTGTATCGTGCTCGGCCGCGCCGAGGCCTATGCCATGAAAAATTCACCCTGGCCCAGTTTGCTCGATGGTATCGGCAACGCCTTCGGCTATGCGTGGATTCTGCTGCTGATCGGCTCGGTTCGCGAATTACTGGCAGCCGGCACCTTGATGGGCCATGAGGTGTTTGTGCTGGTCGATAACGGCGGCTGGTTCACACCGCTGCTGCTGATGGCGCTGCCACCCAGCGCGTTCTTCCTGTTGGCAGTGCTGGTCTGGATCGTCAGAACCATCCGGCCCGAACAGGCCGAACAGGAGGAGCAGGTATGATTGATATTCTGCTCACATCCATGTTCAGCGAAAACCTGGCGCTTGCCTATTTCCTGGGCATGTGCACCTTCCTCGCCGTCTCGCGTCATTTCGAAACGGCGTTTGGTCTGGGCCTGGCGATGGTTGCTGTACAAACCATTACCGTGCCGATCAATAATCTGATTTTCACCCGGTTACTGGATGAGGGCGCACTGGCCTGGGCCGGTCTTGGATACCTGGATCTGAGTTTCTTGAACCTGATTGCATCGATCGGGGTGATTGCCGCCATTGTGCAGATTCTGGAAATGGTTCTGGACCGCTACTTCCCCCGCCTGTATCGCGCGCTCGGTATTTTTTTACCGCTGATCACGGTCAACTGTGCGATCCTCGGTGCCAGCCTGTTCATGGTCGAGCGCAAATATAATTTCGAGGAAAGTATTGTCTATGGCTTCGGCTCGGGCCTGGGCTGGGCCCTGGCCATCTGTGCCCTTGCCGCGATGCGCGAAAGGGTCGATGAGAGCCAGGTCCCGGCCGGCTTGCGCGGGCTGGGCATCGCCTTCGTGCTGACCGGGCTGATGTCCATGGGTTTCGCCGCCTTCAGCGGCCTTGAGTTCGGCTGAGAGATAGCATGGCACAGGTTTTAATCAGCACCGCCGTATTCACCGGTTTGATCATGGTTCTGGCAATGATCGTGCTGGCTGCCAGAGGACTGATCTGGGGCCGGGGACAGGCACAGTTTATCGTCAATGATGAACCAGCCTTTGCAAGCGCTCTCGGCGTCAAACTCACAGATGCGCTGGCAGGCGAAGGCATCAATCTGCCCATGTCATGCGGTGGTGCCGGGACCTGCGGCCTGTGCCGGGTCCGGGTGATCGGCAGTATCGACGATGCCCTGCCGACCGAACGCGCCCTGCTCGGTCCGCGCGAGATCAAGGACGGCTATCGCCTCGCCTGCCAGGTTGTGGTTCGCGGCGATATGGAAATCAGTGTGCCACCGGAACTGCTGGGAACCGAAACCTGGACATGTACCGTCACCCAGACCCGCACCCTGTCACCCCTGATCAAGGAAATCGTTCTTGCTTTCCCGAGCGGTGAAGAGCGCGACATGCCGGCCGGCAGTTTTGTGCTCATCAATACCCCGCCCTTTGAGCTGGCTTTTTCAGATATAGAGGTCGCGGCGGAACACGAAAACAGCTGGCAGCGGATGGGGTTACGCCAACTCAGCGCGGCAAGTTCCAAGCCCCTGTCGCGTGCCTATTCGCTGGTGCTGCGACCCGATCAGCCACAGATGCGTCTGAATATCCGACTCGCCCTGCCGCCAGCGACCCAGCCCGACGCGCCGCCCGGATCTGTATCGTCCTATTTATTCGGACTGAAAACAGGAGATGAAGTGGAAGTCCTGGGTCCCTATGGACATTTCTTTGTTCAGGACAGTGACGCAGAAATGATTTTCATTGGCGGCGGTGTTGGCATGGCGCCGCTGTATACCCACATCTATGATCAACTTGAGAAAAAGGCGACAGAGCGCCGCGTCAGCTATTGGTATGGAGCGCGGACACCGGCCGATTTATACTATGCCGATGAGATGCAGGCCCTGGATGAAAAACATCAGAATTTTTCCTGGCAACCCGTCTTGTCAGAACCGACGCCAGGTGATGGCTGGTCCGGTGAAACCGGCTTCGTCCACGATGCGGTTTTCAAACACCATTTGCAGGGCCATCCCGACCCGGCCGGTTGTGAGTATTATTTGTGTGGCCCGCCTGTTATGATTCTGGCCGTACGCGCGATGCTGGATAACCTGGGTGTGCCAAGGGAAAATATATTCAGTGATGATTTTGGAATTTAGACCATGATTAGCCGTCGCCAGTTCATCGTCCGCGCCGCCGCTTCCGGCCTTCTTGGCGCCGTTCCCTTCAGCGCGTGGGCGTCAGAAGCCCATGTGGAAACGGGACCCGCTTTCGGTTCGGCCTGGCGTCTGGTGCTGGCATCGCGCCAGGATGCCGATCAGGCACGGGCGGCCATTACCGCCATTGTCGGGCGCATCGACCAGCGCATGTCGCCCTTTCACGCAGGTTCCGAACTGTTCCGCTTCAATGCCCTGGGCGCACCTGCGGCCCCGCAGGTTTTAAGTGAGGAAACGGCGCGCGTAACCGCGCTGGCGCTGGAAATTGCCGGGGCCAGCGGCGGCGCCTTCGATCCCACATCGGCGCCGTTTGTCCGAAAATTCGGTTTCGGCCCGGACACCATAGCGCCGGACCGGCCGGCAGGTCACTATCAGGACCTCAGGCTGGCCGGGCGCAAACTGAGCACATCCCGACCGGGAATGACCCTTGATCTCTGCGCCACGGCCAAGGGTTATGCCCTCGACCAGATCGTTGCCGCCCTGGACGGGCTGGATTTCCTGATTGAACTAGGTGGCGAGATTGCCGCGCGCGGCAAACATCCGTCGGGCCGAGCCTGGCGGATGGGCATAGAGCGGCCCGGCAGCGATGCCCTGCAGCGGGTCATTGACGCCGGTGGTGACGCGCTTGCCACCTCGGCAAACGGCCAGGAAGGCTATCGCTATTCGGGTCATCTGTATGGCCATGTGGTTGATCCGCGCAGCCAACTGCCGGTCAATAACGGGGTTGCCTCGGTCAGCGTTCTGGCGGCCAGCGGGCAGTTGGCCGACAGCCTTGCCACCGCCGCTTTGGTGCTGGGACCGAAGCAGGCGACACCGCTTCTCAAAACCTATGAGGCCAGCGCCCTGTTCTTGATGTATAAGGGCACCGATATCGAAGAAGTTGATATTCAGGGCTTTACCAGGAGGCAAACCGGATGAGCGTATTTTTTCTGACCTTGATACTTCTTATTGTCGCCATGGCCGGCCTCGCCGTCGGCGTGATCGTCCGGGGCAAGCAGTTACAGCCATCCTGTGGCGGTAATGCGATTATGCAGCTTTGCCGGGCCTGTGAAAGTCTGAACAAACGATGAGCCGCACCCTTGCTGATATCATGGCCACCGAGCTGATCTGTTTTCAGACAGACACCAATATCCACACCGCCATTCATGTGCTGCTGGAAAAGCGCATATCCGGTGCCCCGGTCCTCGACGCCCGGGGCAGCCTGGTCGGGATTCTGTCAAAAAAGGATTGCCTGAACGTGCTGTTTTCAACGGCCTACCATCAGGACCGTGGCGGTCCGGTGGAAGATTATATGAGCCGGGATGTGCAAACCCTCGACGCCGGGCTCGATCTTGTCGCGGCCGCCCAGTATTTTTTAAATTCGCCGTTTCGCCGCTTTCCCATTATGCGTGACGGCCAACTTGTCGGGCAAGTCAGCCGCCACGATATTGTCAATGCCCTGGCCCAGGACCTGAAGGCCGGCTAAGGCCTGGTAAGACCCTTCATGCTGGTTCGGGTCGGCCCGGACAGATCGTTCAGGCTGTCATATAAGAGCTGCATGACATAGCCCGGATTATGGGCGTAGGCACCGGTATCCTTGACAGAGAACTGGTAATTATAGGCCGCCTTCAAAAGCCGGGGTGTCCATGATTTGTACTGATTTTTGAACACGGCTTCATCGTCGTCAGCTTTTCCATTCTTATTGGTGTCGTTGAAATAATAAGGATAGTTGTGGGCGTGATAGGCAACCGGTTTCTTGCCGACTTTCTGGGCATAGGCTTGTATTGTCGCCAGCAGTTTTTCCTGCAGCGTTGTTATTTCAGCCGCAATCCCTTCGCTTACATTGCCGTCGCCATCATAATCCTTTCGGTCCGTGCGGATGGAGGCCAGGCTCTTTGCATCGCCGATATTCTCATGACAGGTTTTGCAGGTGTCAACGCGCACGGCAAGGCTATGGGGTTCATGGCACTGCACGCATTCGTTCATGTTGCTGGTTTTTTTCTCGGAATTGACCGCATGTTCAAACCGGCCCCGGTAGGTCGAGCCCGCATATTCATAACCGACCCGGACGGCCGTACCCCACAGGGTGGACGCGGCGGCCCGGTAATGAACGTTGAGAAACTTGAGGGTATCAGACGGACGGTCAGCCGGCAGGTCGGCAATGGCGGCGTCGACCGAGGCACCCGATTCGCGGCCCTGGTGGCAGATCATGCAGCGCGAACTGGATCCGGTCTTGCTGATCGTCACGCCGGAAGGAAATTTGACCGCATCCAGCTTCACAGTGGCCTTGTTGTGGCAGGTTACACAATCGACGACCGTATCGACACCATGCTCGCCATCAATAACACCTTCAGCGGTTCCGTCGGCACCAACAAAATCCTGAAATCCGTCACGCGAATGACATTGGGCACAGGCTTTTGGAACCTTGCCTTCCTTATCCCAGTGGCGAAAAGATTCCGATGTCTTGTCAGCGTGGGGGGATTTGGACCAGACGTCCAGAAAGGGAATGATCGGCAGCGTTTCAGCGGCTTGCACGGGCAGCGCGCTGACGGCGACAAAAACCGCAAGCGAAGCACCCAGAACCCTGTTCATAATTTTTATTAACATCAGCAACTCCTTCTCTACACATTTTCCACAAAATGGGATGACCGAACCAAACAACAAAACGACGCCGCCATAAAAACATCTGTCCCCAATGTCTTTATAATACATAAACCAGCCGCCCAGTCTCCGAAAGTATAATGGACTTGGCGGGTGACGCCATTGACATAGGTCAGGGCTTTCGCACAATCGCAAGCCAATGCAAAAACCGGGTCGGCGCATACAGAAGGGGATAAGGTTCCCACGGGCTGTGAAAGGTACCCGTTGGCATGGGTAAAACGGGGCTTCTTTTTCGTGCGGAAATTTTAGTAAATATTGACCAAAGGGAGACGTTTAAATCATAGATTTGGGCACTAAATAGACTGCTCCCCCCACCACTTGATAGCGTCATTGGTGGCTATTTCAAATTCACCCATTAATTCGCAAACGCCCTCAATTTCATCCGACATATCTTCAATCTCGGCGGCCATTTCTGAAACCCGCGTTGCAAACATTGACCCGCTGAAACCTTTGATCGAATGGGCTACTTCACGTATTTTCTGTGAATCTTGGACTTGTACAGCCAGTTGCAGCTCAGAAAGGTGTTTTTGAAGGGAGCTTTGTGCTTCCGTTAGTAATTTAGATATCACCTCCCCAGGTAATTGTTCACGGAAACCAGCCAGTCCCTCTTCATTGCCGACTGAGGTAACATCATCGTTCGGTGCGCCCGTATCACTGACATGATTTATAACCACCGCAGCAGCTTCAACAATGGAGGGTTCTTCTGTCTCCGCTATCTCGCCTCGCGCCTTGCTCCGTCTGTCAAGAAGCCGGTTGGCTGCGAGTGTGCCCGCCAGTTGTTGCTCCGTAAACGGTTTAGTCAATACATCAACCATGCCCGCTTCAATGAACTGCGCATGGCGATCTGCGAAGGCTTCGGCAGTCAATCCAATAATAGGAACGTTCTTGCCGGTTTCCGTTGCACAGATCGCCTTTGTCGCTTCAATTCCATTCATTTCTGGCATATGAATATCCATTAGGATTAAATCAGCCCATCCCTCTTTGGCAGCTTCTACAGCTAATAATCCGTTTTCCACATGTTTTACCGAATGACCGAATTTCTGTAAAAATGCTTTTGCGATGACAGCGTTAACTTCGTTGTCTTCGGCAATTATGATATTGAGAGGTTCTAATTTCTGACTTTCTGTTTTTAAGACCCGTAACGATATCGCTTCAACGACCTCAACAGATGCGGCAAAAAATGGGATGTAGGCAATAAACCTGGTTCCTTTGCCAAGTTCACTATCTACTTTAATTGTGCCGCCCATGAGCTCGATTAATTGTTTAACGATAGATAGACCTAATCCGGTTCCCCCATGCTTACGGGTAATCGAACTGTCTTCCTGGGTAAAGGCATCAAAAATGGCATCCATCCGCTCAGGCGCGATCCCGGCACCTGTATCTTCAACAGAAAAACACAACAAGTGATCTTTTGGTGAAAGCATGACTTCACCCAGGTTGTCTGAATTACTTACTGTTGCAATGGACACATTGACATGCCCTTCATCCGTGAATTTTATGGCGTTGCTGAGAAGGTTCCAAAGGATTTGCCGTAATCGAACCGGGTCGCCTTTGATGACAAAGCCTGATGTAAGATCGCAATTGATAGCAAGCTCGATCCCTTTGTCGTCGGCTAAGCTTTGAAAAGGTGTCGTAATCGTCGAGACCAATTCCCACAAAGAAAATGCCTTTTCTTCCAATTCCAACCCACCTGCCTCAATTTTGCTCATATCAAGGACATCATTAAGGATTGCAAGAAGGGTCTGACCTGAAGAAAGAATGGCGCTTACTTTACTCTCCTGGTCGCCGTCAAGTTTGGTATCTTTTAATAACTGAGCTAACCCCAGAACACCGTTTAACGGAGTTCTGATTTCATGGCTCATAGTAGAAAGGAAATTCGACTTTGCCAGGTTTGCGGATTCAGCTTTTTGTTGATTTTCAATAAGCGCCATTTCAGTTTGTTTGCGTTTAGAAATATCACGGAAAATGCCGGTATATTTTGTGTATCCTTCTACATCCATTTGCGCGGTCGTTAATTCCATGGGAAACACCGTTCCGTCCCTGCGCAGGCCATCAATAATCTGAACCTTGTTGATCACGTCTGGCGCGAAAATTGTGAACACCTTGGCGTCATCTTCGCCCGGTTGGCCTGTGTCCGCTGGCATCAAAATAGAGACACTTTTCCCTATGGCCTCTTCTGACGAATGGCCGAAAATGGATTCTGCCGCCAGATTGAAGGTCTCGATAATCCCGGATGAATTGATCGTAATAATTCCTTCCGCCGTATTCGAAATTATGCTGTCAACATATGCAAAAGAGGTCGTCGTATGCTGTAACGTCTCCAGCATATTGTTAAAATCATTCCCCAGGGCATAAAGCTCTGCCGGCCCCGATGGAGTGACTCTTTGCCCCATTCCGAGCGTGTCGTTTATTTTCCTGACGACAGTGGTCAGGCGTGAAACATCTCGCTTGGCGATGAAGGCTGTCAGAGCAACGGCGGCACCGAGCACCAACAACGCAATCAATATGCCGATGATCAAAAAATTCTGCATCCATTGTTGGGTCGACAGGGCGACGTCGCGCCATTGTAATGTTACAATTTTTGCCTCGGAGAATAATTTCAATGGAGCGGACACCATTAGCACGTCTTGGTTTCCGGCGAAATTGAAAGGCTTTCCTGCTTGGCCAAATTCATCTTTCGACGAGTAGATGATTTCATTGGCGGCATCAATCACGACTGTTTCACTGTATTGAACGCCAATGTTAAAAAGTCGGGACAGCTCGATGTTATTAAGGGTGGCAATAACCGCACCTTCAGCGTTACCCGAATAAATAATCGGTTCGATGGAGATGAAACCGTTCTGCGACAAATGAGACCACGAGCCGCTTTTTCCAATAACCTCGTCTTGCCAGCCATTCACTTGCAAATGCATGTCATCATCGGAAAAATTGCTAAAGATTCTCCGGCCTTTGTAATCGACCATCTCCAGCCCGGCATTGGTGAAACCAGCCAGACGATAGGTACGAAAAAACGTCGGAAGATAATTTTGACGTCCTTCAAAGTCGATAAGGCCATTTATAAGAAGTGCATTTTTCGACAGATTTGCGGTCTGCGAGATAATATTTTCAAGCCGAAACCGGATGATCTTTTCCGTTTGTTCGCTCTGCCTAAGAAGCTGTTCAGCAACCCTTTCTTCGGCGATATCCTCTGTGATCTTCAGACCGATGAAACCGGTTGCCGCCATGGTGATAGCGGCGAAGGGCAATACGCGCATCAGAAGGTATGGAAATAAAGAAAGGGGGGGGCGAACGAAACCGGATTTCATAAAAGACTATTTCTTACCTATGGGACGAATAATGCCTTCGTTGTCAAAGCGAGTCATAATAAAGTTTTCGACATTCAGCGCGTCATGTCGTTCTGCGGTAAAAGGCGGAACATAGTTTTTCATCAGGCCCTGGTAAGAATTGATGTTTTCCAGCGCATGACGAACTTCACTGCGTTCCAGCGTCCCTGCCTGGCTTATGGCCTTGGCCAAGAGGTGAATAAGATCATAGGCGTGTGCCGCACCCACCGGCGACAATACGTCTTCAGGTCTGTTGGTATCAGAAAAATTTCGTTGATAGGCTCTAAAAAAAAGCTCTGCGCGTTCCGGGATCGGTGGAGCCAAGAAGGAAAAATCTATTTCTTTCAGATGCTCACTATTCATTGTGAAGAAATCACCGCCACTGATTCCCCAGTGAGAAATTATGGGAAGCCGTTTGTTTATCGGTCGGGCAGCCATTGCTTTGCTGGTGATTCCGCCTTCGCGCGGGTTGGCGACGAGAACGATGACCTCAGCCCCCTGGTTATACAGCCGTTCAATTTCATCAGATAGGTCCATCACGCCCCAGTTAAACCACTCCAGACCGGCTGGTTTCTTGCCTAGTTTCGAAAGAGCCGTTTTGACGGCTGTTTCATTGGAGCGACCCCATCCAGTTCGTTCGAATAGTAGCCCCAGTTCTCCGAAACCTGAGTGGATTGCATGATTAACCATGAAACCTCCGGCGAAAGCATCGCGGACAGAAACCCGGAAAACGTAGTTGGGCTTGAAGCCGTTGTCTACAACGGGTGTTCCCGCCGCCCAGGGGACAAGAAAGATCAGTTTGTTTGCATGAATGTCCTTCAGTTCGTGCAGGGCCACGGGAGTATGAATTCCGCCAAGCACGGCGACCAAATTCTCCATGCCGGCGAATTCCAGAATATTGTCCTTGCCCCTTGCAGGATTGCCCCGGTGGTCACGGACAATCATCTCCAGTTTACGGCCCAGTACACCACCGTTGTCATTGATTTCGCCGATTGCCACGACGGCGCCGCGCCGGATGGATTCACCGCCTTCGGCAGCGCCCGCGGACATATCGGCATCCAGGCCGATCAAAATGGGGGCTGTGGATTGGGCAAATGTGAGCTTAGAATAGGATGTATTAAGCCATAAAGTCATTGCCATGGTAATAACTGAATGTACAAAAAATCGCATCGAAGCTCTCCTCGTCAACCTGGATTTCTAATTCATGACACATAAAAACCGACCCCAATGCTAGTTCCAATCCTCTTGGATTGGGGCCCGTCTGCGAGGTATGCTTCACACATTCCCCACTAGTAGTGCCAGTATATCAGGCGGGGAAGATCATTTTAACTTTCGATATCTACTGGCAATGGTATCCTTTGGGAGACCAATATGTCGACTTATATCAACTCACCTGTTACGAATGGATGTAAATACATTAACTGTCGCGGATAACCGGGGATTCAGGCGATGTATTGTAAGAAGGATCAAGTGTATTGAAAGAATACAGATCCTCCCCTGTGCAACTGATAACGTAAATTATACATCTGGTTTTTGCCGCATGTGGTTTTGCGGTCGAAGCTCAATCCAGCGGACCGAGCGGACCGATGTGATTTACAATATTGGCGATGTCGACATTATCGTAAACCGCGTTTTTTTCAGCTGGATGCGGCCCGAACCTTTTTGTGGATATTGTCTATATCATGAAGACGGAAGCCCGCTATGTCGTCCTGTTGGGCTGGCAAAAACCGCTGGTGCCTGTCCGGACCGGTCATCCACTGGATTTTTTCTCCACCATCCCGTCCCCAACGGGAACCTCAACCATCTAGTTGGTACGAACGTCTTCGTTCTCCTCAACTGTGTGGCCGGCTTCCCTGAATGCGTCGATTTCCTGATCGACTATAACCGGTAACGCGTTCCGGCGCGCTCACCAGTCCCAGCGCCAGTGCTTAGCCGTGCCGTCGGCCCACAGGCCAAAGCCGGCATCTCTGGCTTTGGCTTGCAGGCTTTCGTGCCAGCGCCCGTAGCGGCCCTCGGCCACGGCCCAGCCGGCGCCGACGATGGCGCCGTTGAGATTGCGCGTGCCCACATAACACATGGCCCGCAACTGGCCTGCCGGATTAAACGCGCTGCCATGGCAGGATACCGGCTGATCGCCGATGGCAGCAGCCATCCATTCAGCAGCGCTGTCGCCACAGGGCCATTGCCGAGCTTGCGCATCCGTGCACACCGCCCCGCTGGGCGGGCTGACGGTTCCTTGCAGATGGATGCGGGTATCGCCGAGCCGCAGGGTATCGCCGTGCAGGACGGTGACCCGGCCGGCGAACTCGGCGGCCCTGGTTTGCTGCGGCAAAGCACAAGCCAGAAACAGCCCCAATCCCAGCAGAAGGAGCGATGGATATTTCGAAAAGATCATCTTGAGGTTACGTCCAGACGACGGGCGCGACTATCAGACGGGGCGGGCGGGGCGCAGGCGGCCATTGACAGATCATCTCCACCGGTTTTGTGAATTGGCAATGGTAGCTTGCTTATTGTTTGTGGTAAACCTATTGATCTGGCACAGGCGTTCGCAAAACCATGGAGATGAGGGAACACATGCAGGTTACAGGTAAGGTCAGGCGATGAGTGGCAAGATTGGCGTCATGGTTTGTGGTCACGGCTCGCGCAGTGACGCCGCCGTCGAGCAGTTTGCCGCATTGGTCAAACAGTTGCCGCCGCATTTCGCTGACTGGCCGGTTGAATACGGCTATCTTGAGTTCTCCAACCCGGTCATCCGCGACGGCCTCGACCGGCTGCGTGAACAGGGCTGCGATCATATTCTGGCGGTTCCCGGCATGCTGTTTGCGGCGATGCATGCAAAAAATGACATTCCCTCCGTGCTCAAGGCCTATGGCGATTTACACGGCCTGAAGATCGAATACGGCCGCGACCTGGGGGTCGACGAAAAAATGATCACCGCCGCCGCCGCCCGGGTCAACGAAGCGATTGCTGCCGCCGACGCGCGCTCGGGGCCGGTCGCGCGGCGCGAGACCTGCCTGGTGGTCATCGGCCGCGGCTCCAGTGATCCCGATGCCAATTCCAACATCGCGACGATTTCCCGCCTGCTGATGGAACGCGCAGGGCTTGGCTGGAATGAGGTCGGTTATTCCGGTGTCACTTTTCCGCTGGTCAAACCCTGTCTCGAGCATGTCACCAAACTGGGCTACAAACGCATCATCGTTTTTCCCTATTTCCTGTTCACCGGCATTCTGATTGACCGGATTTACGGCTTTACCGACATGGTCGCAGCGGCCCATCCGGGCATCGACTTTGTCAAAGCCGGTTATCTCAATGATCACCCCGCCGTGCTCGCGACCTTTGCCGAGCGGGTAACGGAAATTCTCGATGGCAACAACGCCATGGACTGCAACATGTGCAAATACCGCGAGCAGGTACTGGGCTTCGAGGTGGAAGTCGGCCTGCCCCAGGAAAGCCACCACCATCACGTCGAAGGCCAGGGCGCCAGCGCGCCGGGTTCCAACGTGGCCGATTGCCGGTTGTGTGACAATTTCTGTACCGGCGCCTGCCGCCTGGAGGCGGCGCACAGCCACGGCGACCATGGCGATCACCACCACCCGGTGTATCCACAGGCCGGGCATCGGCTGGGCCCGGAAAGTGTCCGCTCGCTCGACAAACGGTAAGGCGCAGACGAAGCGCGCTTCCCATAGCCCAAGGCCAGACCCATTGTCCTCAGCACCTGATCCTGACCGACGCCCCGTCATCCTCTGCTATGGCGATGACCTGCGCGTCGCCGACCATCAGGCACTGGCCGCGGCAATCGAACAGGACGCCCCCGTCATACCCCTGTTCATTCTCGATGACAGCGGCGCGGTGCGTGAAAGACCGGGGGCCGCCAGCCGCTGGTGGTTGCACCAAAGCCTCGCTGCCCTGGCGGCCGATCTGGGCAGCCGGGGCAGTCGCTTGCTGCTGCGGCGCGGCAAGTTTGTCAATGTACTGAGCGCGCTGGTTAAAGAGACCAATGCCCGGGCCGTCTATTACAGTCGAAGCTACGACAAACACCATGCTGATCAGCAACAAAACCTGTTAACGGCCCTGCAAAAGATCGGCGTTGCCTGTCACCGGTTGCCGGGAAACCTGCTGTTCGAACCCGAAGAAATCGCCACCAAAGCCGGCACCCCGTTCCGGGTATTTACGCCTTTTTACAAAGCCTGCCTGGCCCTGAATAAAAGTGCGGCGGCGCTCGACGCGGCCCGGGAAATTCCGGCGCCTTTGGTCTGGCCAGCCAGCGACGCGCTGGCGAGTTGGCAGCTGCAGCCAACGCGGCCGGATTGGTCGGCCGGCCTGAAGAGCTTCTGGCAACCCGGCAGCAGTGCCGCAACATCGCGCCTCGAGCTGTTTCTCGACCGGTCCGTTGGCACCTATGTGAATAACCGGGACCGTCCCGCTGTGGACGGCACCGCGTTGCTGTCGCCGCATCTTCATTTCGGCGAGATCAGCCCGCGCTAGGTCTGGGCACGGGTCGAGTTCGAGCGGCTCAGTTCAGGCGCCAAAAGCAGCGGCGCCGCGGCCCTGCAACGGCAATTGATATGGCGCGAGTTTTGCGCGCATCTTTTGTATCACTGGCCCCATATCAACGACCGTCCCTTTCATCCGGGATTTGCGGACTTTCCCTGGCGGCACGACGAAACATCCCTGCGCGCCTGGCAATGCGGCCATACCGGCTATCCGATTGTTGATGCGGGCATGCGCCAGCTCTGGCAGACGGGATGGATGCACAACCGGGTGCGGATGATCGTCGCTTCGTTCCTAACCAAACATCTGCTGATTGACTGGCGGGCCGGTGCCGCCTGGTTCTGGGATACCCTGGTCGATGCGGACCGTGCCAACAATCTGGCTGGCTGGCAGTGGGTGGCCGGCTGCGGTGCCGATGCCGCACCCTATTTCCGGATTTTCAACCCGATCCTGCAGGGCCGCAAGTTCGATCCGAACGGGGATTATGTGCGGGCCTGGGTTCCCGAACTTGGCCATCTGCCCAATTCGCTGATTCACACACCCTGGCAAAGCGACAGTCCTGTCGCCGCTTACCCGCCTCCCCTGGTCGATCACAGGGCAGCCCGCCAGCGCGCGCTGGCGGCCTATGGTTCACTGAAAAACCAGACTCACTGAATTTCTTCGGTTTCGTCGGTTTCCTCAATCTCCCATATCCGGGCGTGATGATCGGCGTCAGGCTGGGGAATGATGCGCACCTGCTCGGCAATCCCGTCAACTTGTGCCTGTCGGCCAATGGCCAGCAGGGTCGCTGACGGATGGGCGCAGAGCGCCGCCATATCGTCCAGTTCGTGCCTGGCCGCATCGAGAGCGGCGAGCATATCCGGAGCACCAAAAGCGCTGTACAGATGTTCCGCCAGCTGGCGCACACAGAGCTCATACTCCGTATCCGGAATAACCGCGACCTGGACCAGGGTGGCGCGCCCGAAGCTGCCAAGCCCGAGCCAGCCGCTCTTGAAGGCGATGGCGTCCTTGCCGCCCAGGGCCGCAACATCCTTGTCAACATAGGCGAAGGTGCCGGCGATGGCCCATTCACCGGGTTCTGCGGCAAGCGGAAAAATCTGGCTGTCGGAAACGTCGAGGCGTATGGTTTTTGCAAGTTTCATGGGCAGCTTCCAACGGGGCCCCGACCGGGCAGGGGCTATTCAAACCGGCATATTCCGATTACCATTACCATACAGTTGCAACAGGCAAAGGCAAAATCATGATTGGTCTGACGCGGGTACTTCTCCTGTGTGCCCTGGTTTACCCGGTTGTCGCCATGCCGGTGGCCCGTGCCGCACCGTTTGATCCGGACGTGCTGAACTCGGTTGTCAGCCTGTTGCCCGACTGGCCGTCGGCCAGAACGGGCACAGATGCACGGCTGGCGGCACCAAAGGATCCGGAAGGGACAGCCGTTGCCATCTTCCCGGGCGGTTACCTGGCGACCAACGCCCATGTCCTGGGACCAGCAACCCAGGCCAATATCCGCCTCAATGACGGGCGCCTGGTTCCGGTCGAAATAATCGGCACTGACGGCGCCACCGATCTGGCGCTGATCAAGGCCCCCATGGAATTTCCCCTGCTGACCCTGGCCCCGGAGCCTGCGCTCGGCAGTTCCGTCTGTGCCGTTGGCAACCAGTTTGGCCTGGGCCTGTCTGTGACCTGTGGCGTCGTTTCGGCAACCCGGCGCACGGGCACCGGTTTCAATCCGATCGAAGATTTCCTGCAAACCGACGCGGTCATCAATCCGGGCGGGTCCGGTGGCCCGCTGGTCGATGAGCACGGCCGCATGGTTGGTCTGGTTGCCGCCATTTTCACCAAGGAACGGGATTCAAACATCGGTGTCAATTTCGCCACGTCGAGTGCCCTGGTGCTTCGTATACTGGAAGACCTGCGCGACTACGGCAAAGTGGTGCGGGTCAAGTCCGGCCTGCAGGTGCGTGCCCTGACAGAGGAACAAAGGCGGAGCGCCAGCGGGGCCCGGATTATCAAGGTGACCACCAATACCGCTGGCGATTTTGCCGGATTGCAGGCAGAGGATATCCTGACCCGGATCGGCAGCCGAGTGATCCGCAAACCCTCTGATGTACCCAGCGCCTTTCAACTGCTGCGGCCGGGCGTCGCCGTTTCAATCCGGTTCCTGCGCGCCGGCCAGTTGATGGAAACCACCCTGTATCCCTGATTCGAGCGGATCACGTCCTGCTCACGCGAGCGTCATTTTCCCTGGCCCGGCCCGGGCGTTACCATAACCCCTTATGTAAATACAATTTTAGGAGACGGTTATGCGGATTGTGATGATGGTGGTATGTGGCCTGTTGATGACGATGCCGGTGGCATTGCCGGTGGCGGCGGAAAATCCGGCCTATCCAAAAGACGTGCAGGTTGTCGAAACCGGGCAGCCGTTTCTGGCTTATCTGGACAAGCTGAAGACCGCCATTGGCGCCAACAAAATGGGAATTGTCGGCCTCGCCTGCGCCACCTGTGGCGCCAGGAACATCGGCATCACAATCCCTGAGAACCGGGTGGTGATGATCTTCAATCCTCATTTCGCTGTGCGCATGCTGAAAGCCAGCGTGCCTGCCGGGGTCGAGGCGCCGCTGCGTTTGTACCTGGCGGAACAGGCGGACGGCACGGCAGTCCTCAGTTACAAATGGGCCAGCCAGGTGTTTGCCCCCTATGGCAATGCGGATCTCGATATAATGGCCGGGGAGCTGGACCTGATCATTACCGCTATTGTCGCGGCGGCGGCGAAATAATTTGACACCCGGCCTTCCTGTCCAACGCCCCGGGCTGTTTCTGGCGCTGGCGGCAACGGCAGCCATCGCCGTTCATCTGGCGCAACAGGATGGCAAAATGCTGGCCCTGTTTGGCGTCGGCCTGGGCCTCGGACTGGCGCTCTATCACGCGGCGTTTGGTTTCACGGCGGCCTACCGGAACGCCCTTGTGCATGGCGATATCTCAGGCGTTGTCGCGCAGCTGATCATGCTCGGCGTTGCCATGGTGCTGTTCGCGCCGGTGCTGGCAAACGGCCAGGTTTTTGGCCATGGCGTGGCCGGGGCGGTGGCGCCGGTCAGCCTGTCCATGGCGCTCGGCGCCCTGGTTTTCGGGGTTGGCATGCAAATGGCCGGGGGCTGCGGATCGGGAACCCTGTTTACCGTCGGCGGCGGCAATCTGCGGATGCTTGTGGTGCTCGTGTTTTTCTGTCTGGGCGGCTTCTGGGGCAGTCTTGATCTGCAGATGTGGCAGCGTCTGCCTGGCATTGGCGCCGTGTCGCTCGGCCGCGAACTGGGCTGGGGCTGGGCGCTGGCCCTGCAACTGGCCCTGCTGATCGCCATTTATCTGGGGCTCAGGCGGATCGCCGGCACCCGCACCCTGCCCCTGTGGCCCGCCGAAGGGTTTGGCTTTCACAGGCTGCTGCGCGGCCCCTGGCCCCTGCTGTTCAGCGCCGTGCTGCTGGCCTTCCTCAACTGGTTGACCCTGTTGATTGCCGGTCATCCCTGGTCGGTGACCTGGGCCTTTGCCCTGTGGGCGGCCAAGGCGGCAACCCTGGTTGGCTGGGATCCGCACAGCAGTGGTTTCTGGACCGGTGGTTTTCAGGAACGGGCATTGACGCAGTCGGTCTTTGACGACGTCACATCGGTGATGAATTTCGCCATCATGCTGGGCGCCCTGCTGGCCGCATCGCTGGCCGGAAAGCTGGCCCCGTCGGCGCGCATGCCTCTGCGCTCTCTGCTGGCCGCCATAATCGGTGGGCTGATGCTGGGTTATGGCGCGCGGCTCGCCTATGGCTGCAACATCGGGGCTTTTTTCAGCGGCACCGCGTCGACCAGCCTGCATGGCTGGGTCTGGATTGTCTGCGCGGTGATTGGCAATATGGCCGGCGTCAGGCTGCGCCCGGTTTTCCATTTACAGAACTGAGCGGCGGTCATTTGCCGATGACTTGATGTCCCCGCTGCCTGCCAGAATCCCTGCAGGTCCCCAGCCCGTAACCGGGGAATTTCCAGCGGCCGGAAAACGCATCGCCAATTAATAGATAAAATCTCTTATAATATTAAATATAATCAATTTTTACTATTTTAAGTTTGATGTATAATCCATCACGTCGAGGAAATTCAGATGTCACCGGGCTTCCTGCCTTTGACAGGAACCGGGAATCCGGCGACGCAACGCACATAAACCAGGAGATACTCATGACTGAAGGTAAATGCCCCGTAATGCACACAGCCACAGCTTCGCAAGGCACGTCCAACCAGGACTGGTGGCCAAACCAGCTGAACCTCAGAATGCTGCACCAGAACTCGGCCCTGTCCAGTCCCATGGGCAAGACGTTCGACTACGCCAAGGAGTTCAAGTCCCTTGACCTGGACGCTCTGAAGGCCGATCTGGTTGCTGTGATGACCGACACCCAGGACTGGTGGCCGGCTGACTATGGACATTATGGTCCGTTGTTTATTCGCATGGCCTGGCACAGCGCCGGCACCTATCGTACCGGCGATGGTCGCGGCGGTGCCGGCTCCGGCTCGCAACGGTTCGCGCCGCTCAACAGC
>JABMNT010000042.1 GCA_013203595.1 Rhodospirillales bacterium | reverse complement strand
GGCGAACGGGTGGCGCTGGTTGGTGAAAGCGGGGCCGGCAAATCAACCCTGCTGTCGGCATTGCAGGCGCGGTTTCAGGATCGCGCGGCCCTGATCCCGCAGGATATCGGCCTGGTTCGTAATCTCAGTGTTTTTCACAATATTTACATGGGACGGCTGGATCAGCATTCGACCGCCTACAACCTGCTTAATCTGGCCTGGCCGCAAAAGCGCGAGGTGGATCAGGTAAGGCCGCTGGTCGAGCAGCTGGGCCTGGCCGACAAGTTGTTCGAGAGCGCCGGCGAACTGTCCGGCGGGCAGCAGCAACGAACCGCCGTCTGCCGGGCGCTGTTTCAGGGGGGCCGGGCGGTGATCGGCGATGAGCCGGTTTCCGCTGTTGACAACCATATGGCAGAGGTGGTGATGGAAGCCCTGGTCGCGCGCTTTGAAACCGTGGTGCTGGCCATGCATGATCTGGAACTGGCGCTCAAATATTCGAACCGGATCATCGGCCTCAAGGATGGCGAGATCACCTTCGATCAGGCGACCGGCAATCTGTCGCGCCAGGATCTCGACTTTTTGTACACGACCTGATGGGGGGCCGTCTGGCATCCCCGGTGGACAGCGTGGCGACGGGGCCGCGCTATTCGCCCATGGTCAGGACCAGCCTGGGCTTCGTTGCCCTGGCCGTGGTTTGCCTGTTTTTCGCCGATATTTCGATCACCACCCACGACCCCTGGTTTGAAGCCAGGCGGATGCTTGTGGGAGTCGTTACCCCGGATTTCCTGGCCTTTGACATCATTGCCGATGCCCTGCTCAAAACCGTGGCGTTTGCTCTGGTTGGGGTCGCGCTGGGCGCGGTATCGGGATTTCTGCTGGCCCAGATATTTCATTTCAGGATCGTCCGACTGCTTTGCGCCTTCGTCCGCGCCATTCATGAGCTGTTCTGGGCACTGATCTTTTTGCAGATGCTGGGACTGACCCCGCTGACCGGTATACTGGCCATTGCCCTGCCTTACGCCGGGATCTGTGCGAAGGTCTATGCGGAAACCCTGGAAGAGGCTGAACTGCCCGCCCTGGTGGCGGTTCCGGCGGCCAGCAGTCTGGTCTCGACCTTCTTTTATGTGCGCCTGCCGGAAGTCTGGGTGCATATCGTCACCTATACCAGTTACCGCTTTGAATGCGGGCTCCGGTCATCCGCCGTGCTCGGCTTCGTCGGACTGCCGACGCTCGGGTTTTACCTGGAGACGGCCTTCAACGAGGGCAATTACTCAGAAGCCTCGGCCCTGCTGATTACCTTTTACGTGCTGATCGCGTCGCTGCGGTTCTGGATGCGCAAGCGCCTGATCGGTCTGTATCTGCTGGTCGCACCCTTTCTGCTGGGCGGCGGCATGGACATAAAACTCAGCAACATCACCCGCTTTCTCGGTGTTGATATAGTGCCGGTACCGCTGCGTGGCGCCGACCTCGCCGACCCGTCGGTCTGGTCAGCCTTTGCCGACTGGTCGATGCACCTGCTCGCCGATCAGGCCCTGCCCGGTATCATTGCCACCCTGCTGTTGACGCAGATCGCCCTGGTTGGCACGGCCTTTCTCAGCCTTGCCTTTTTTCCGCTGATTTCAGAAAAATTCCTGGGGAAATACGGCCGCATGGCCGGGCATCTGTTTCTGGTGGTGGTCAGATCGACACCCGAGTTCATTCTGGCTTATATATTTCTGCAGTTCTGGGGCCCCTCCATGTTGCCGGCGATTGTTGCCCTGTCCCTGCATAACGGGGCTATTATCGGCCACCTGATGGGGCGTTTCAGCAACGAAGTGATCTTGAGGCCTGACCATGCCCGGGGACTGAATTTGTACGGGTTCGAGGTGGTGCCCCGGATATACGGACAGTTTCTCGCCTTTCTGTTTTATCGCTGGGAAGTGATTATGCGGGAAACCGCGATTCTGGGTATTCTCGGCATTGCGACGCTGGGTTTTTATGTGGATAGTGCCCTGGCCGACATTCGCCTGGATCGGGCCTTGTTCCTCATTGCCATAACGGCGCTTTTGAATGTGGGCATCGACAGCCTGTCGCGTTTTATCAGACAGCGATTGCGCCTTAACCGAACCGTGCAAACTCAGTAACAGATAAATAACAAGTCACACAAAACCGTAACAGGCGTGGAATTGAAGTCATGAAGGCAAGCTCACAACCCGTATTGAAGGACCTGGTGCTGATCGGTGGCGGCCATGCCCATGTGGCGGTGATCAAAAGTTTTGGCATGAAACCGATCCCCGGTGTCCGCCTGACCATCATCTCGCGCGATGTTCACACCCCCTATTCCGGCATGTTGCCGGGTTATGTGGCCGGTCATTACGCCTATGACGACATCCATATCGACCTCAGGCCGCTGGCGCAGTTTGCCGGCGCCCGGCTTTATCATACGGAAGTAACCGGCATCGACAGCGGCAATAAAATGGTTCTTTGTAAGGGACGGCCACCGGTTCCCTATGATGTTCTGTCCATCAATATAGGCTCGACCCCGCGCATCGGCGGTATCGACGGGGCGTCGGCTTTTGCTGTCGCCGTCAAACCGATCAGCCGCTTTGTCGAGCGCTGGCACCGCCTGCTGGAGCGGGTCATCAATCAGCCGGGGTCGCACAGGATTGGCGTGGTTGGCGCCGGTGCGGCCGGTGTCGAACTGGTGCTGGCGATCCAGTTCCGATTGCAGAACGAACTGGCCCGGCGGGGCCGCAGTGCCGAAGAGCTTGAGTTTCACCTGATCAGCAAGACCGAGCAGATCATGCCTCAGTTTCCCGGCGCCGTTGGCAGGCGGTTCGCCGGTATTCTGGATGAGCGCCGGGTGACGGTTCACCGGGGCGTCGAAGCGACGGAGATGGAAGACGGGGTTCTGGTGCTTTCCAGCGGCGCGCGGCTGGAACTGGATGAAACCCTGTTTGTGACGGCGGCCGGGGCAGCGCCCTGGCTGAAGGATTGCGGCTTTGCCGTCGATGGCCATGGCTTCGTCAAGGTTGAGGACAGCCTGCAGGTGGTCGCCCAGCCGGTGATTTTCGCGGCCGGAGATATAGCCGCCGTGATTAACCATCCACGCCCGAAGGCCGGCGTGTTTGCGGTCCGCCAGGGCAAGCCGCTGGCCGATAACCTGCGCCGGGTACTTCTGCAGAAACCGCCAAAACCATTTACGCCGCAGTCCTCCATCCTCGCCCTGATCAGTTCCGGCGACAAATATGCGGTGGCCAGTAAGGGCTGGCTGACGGTCGCCGGCAAACTCATGTGGACCTGGAAGAACTGGATCGACTGGCGGTTCATGAAGAAATTCACGGATCTGCCGGAAATGACGGAAGACGCAATCCCCGGCGTCAACGTGGCGCTGACCAATGCGGACACTCTGAAAGAAATTTCGGCGATCGCCATGCGCTGCGGCGGTTGCGGGGCCAAGGTCGGTGCCGGGGTCCTGAGCCGGGCCCTGTCGGAGCTGAAACCGGCCCCGCGTGACGATATCCTGATCGGCCTGCACGATCCCGACGATGCAGCTGTGGTCGAGGTGCCGGCCGGCAAGGTGATGGTCCATACGGTTGATTATTTCAGATCGTTCATTGATGACCCGTATCTGTTTGGCAAAATTGCCGCCAACCACAGCCTCAGCGATATTTTTGCCATGGGCGGCGAAGCCCAGTCGGCGCTGGCCATCGCCACCGTACCCTATGGCATCGAATCCCAGGTCGAAGCCACCCTCACCCAGATGATGGCCGGGGCCATGGAAATGCTGAACGATGCCAACGCCGCACTGGTTGGCGGCCATACCAGCGAAGGTGCCGAACTGGCGCTCGGTTTTTCGGTCAATGGCCTGGCCGACAAGGCGAAGATCATGCGTAAGGGCGGCATGCAGGCGGGCAATGTACTGATCCTCACCAAGGCGCTGGGTACCGGCACCCTGTTTGCTGCCGACATGCAGCAAAAGGCCCGTGGGCGCTGGATCGATGCGGCCCTGGACTCGATGATACAGTCCAACCGGCTGGCCGCCGAATGCCTGTTTCGCCATGGCGCGACGGCGTGTACCGATGTCACCGGATTTGGTCTGCTCGGCCACATGGTGGAGATGATCCGCCCTTCCGGCGTTGATGTGGAAATCACCATGAGTGCGCTGCCGATCATGGACGGCGCCCTGGAAACCGTGCGCATGGGGATCCTGAGCAGTCTGCAGCCGGCCAACGTGCGGCTGCGCCGGGCCATCCGTAATCAGCAGGACGCGGTCACCAGCGAGATCTATCCGCTGGTCTTCGATCCACAAACCTCCGGCGGTCTGCTGGCCAGCGTGCCGGCAGCCAAGGCAGGTGACTGCGTTGCTGCGCTGAAGGGGCTGGGATACCCGCATAGCGCCATCGTCGGCCGGGTGCTGGCGCAGAGTGAACATCTGGAACCGGTCGTGCTGTCGGCTTAAGGCGATGGCGCGCGCCGCATCGCCTTGTGAATTGCACGGATGGCCAGGAGGCGGCCAAGCCACACTGTTCAGCCGTTGATCACGCGATCCGCCGGCAGTGTTATGGTCACCACCGTGCCTTTGCCCGGTTCGCTTTCCAGCACCAACGCCCCGCCATGCAATTCAATCAATTGTTTGGATAAGGACAGGCCAAGGCCGGTCCCCTCGTGCGACAAATGGGCACTTGAACGGGCCTGGCGGAAGGGATCGAGAACAATTGATATATGTTCTCTGGCGATGCCGACGCCGGTATCGGTGATGACGATTGAAATCCCCTTGTCCGCATTGATTTCAACAGACAAGGTGACCTTGCCGCCTTCAATATTATATTTTACGGCATTTGCCAGGGGGTTCAAAACCACCTGTTTCAGACTGCGTTCATCGACGCGAACCATGAGCCGGTCCTTCGGCGGGTGATAGGCAAAGGTTAACGACTCGGCTTCCCGTCTGCCCCGGATCATGCGCAGACAATAGGCAAGCAGTTCGTCGACATTGACATCGCTGTCAACAAGATCAAGCTGGCCCGCTTCTATCTTCGCCAGGTCAAGCACATCATTGATAAGGTGCAGAAGATGGTGGCCCGAGGTGTGAATGTCAGAAATATATTCCTGGTATTTTTGGTTGTCGATGGTTCCGAGTACCTGTTCATTGATCATTGCCGAGAACCCGATGATCGCGTTCAGCGGGGTTCGCAGTTCGTGGCTCATGTTTGCCAGAAAATCGGACTTCGCCCGATTTGCCTGTTCGGCTTCCTGCAGGGCTGTTTGCAGAGATTGTTCAACCCGTTTTTGCCTTTTGTTCTGCTCAGCCATCAAGCGCAGCATATAAACCAGGATGGCTCCCGGTAGACACAGGACGAGCAGGATCAGACCGGCAATTTTAATTCCGAACCGGGTGATATCCTGTCTGATTGCTGCCGCCTTCTCGGTTTCATCAATATAGACTTCGGCGACGGCGACCAGTTTACCGTTGCGGAATACGGGCACATAGGTTTCCACATAAAGATCGGGCCGGTCCGCTTTGTTGGTTCCGTCATTGAGGGTGGTATGGGGTTTGAGTGAATCGGCGACGGCCACGGCTTTCCCATTGTCTTCTGCCAGATCAGGGTTGTTGGTGAGGTTCACATTCAGATCGTCGGAAATCAGGCGGATGACGCCGCTGCGATCGAACAGCTTGAAGCGAAATATGTCGCCGAATTTCCGCGCCCCCGTCAGGAATGCCCGGTCGACGGCCGTCAGATCGGCGCCTTCGGCGATGGCTTCGATGTTGTCGAGCTGATCGCCAATATAAGCGGCCCAGGCCAGCGACGTGCGTTCAGCCTGAATTCCGACCATCTGATTTGCCGACGAATTGAGAAAAGAAGCGCCGGCCAGCAAAATTGTAACGATGCCGGCAAAAACCAGGAAAATAATTACACTTTTGCGGGCAAAAAAAGTCTTCACTTAAGAATTAAACTCCCGTTGGAAATCGAAACACTCAATCATTGTTGACCGTTCACCACCCCCATATCCAAAGTATCTGGACGCCGCATTGTCCCGCATACAAATTGGCTTAACCACATAATAATCATTTCCATATGTTTCACGATGTAAAAAGGCAAAATACGGGGATTAACCCATGGCACGTGAAAGCCGGTATCCGGTGACGTTGCCATAATGGCTGCTGCGCTCAGGCTGCAAGTGGCTTTATTTATGCGTATGCAATGCCCTGTCTTCCGCGTGAATACGAACCCCGAGCAGAACCGCGTTGGCAAGGGAGAACCCAATTGCCATTTCCCAGGCCCCGAAGACCAGCGGCAACAAGGCAATTTCGGCAACGACCACCAGATAATTGGGATGCCGCAGCCACCGGTACGGGCCCTGCTTCACCAGCGGGGCCTCAGGCAGGATAATAATGCGGGTTGTCCAGCGCCGGTCAAGGCTATGCAGAACCCAGTATCTGACGATTTGCAGCAAGAGGAACGGAATGAGGAAAATCAGTTGCGCAGGCGTATCGGTGGGCACCAGCAGTGCCAGGGCAAGGATCCACGAGACATGCAGGATGACGATCAGGGGGTAGTGCCGGCGACCGACCTCATGACCGCCTTGCGCCAAAAGCCTGCGCGTATTGCGCCGGGCAATTATCAACTCTGCCAGGCGGCTGCCGATCACATAAACCAGCAGCCAGATATGAGTGGTCACAACGCCTCCAGGACTAAAAAGCCAGCCGTGAACCCCGGTCCAAGACTGGACAACAGAATCTGCCCGGGTGGACCGGGTTCTTTCAGGATCCGTTCGAGAACAAACAAGACGGTTGCCGCCGACATGTTGCCATACGCTTTCAGGATGGCCCGTGAATCAGATAAATGGCCGGGCTCGAAACCAAGACTTTCTTCCAATGCGTTGACAACCTTTGCGCCGCCCGGGTGAATGGCGAAGTGGTCGATTGCCGCCAGTGTCAGATCGTTGGTTTGCAGAAACCGGTCGAGCGCCGGCCGGTAATCGCGACGGATCAGGGCCGGAATGCTTCGCGAAAAAAGCACTCCCAGTCCATCGTCTTCAACAGTCCAGCCCATGATCCCGAGCGTGTCGGGCCAGGTATGTTCTCCCCATGCGGTAATTACCGGTGCCCTGTCGGCAACGCCGGCATCTGATCGGATGATGGCGGCGGCGGCGCCGTCACCAAAAAGCGCGGTTGCGATAATGTTTGATTTTGAGCGGTCCTGATGACGAAAGGTCAGGCCGCAAAGCTCGACCACCAGCAACAGGACATTTGTGCCGGGGCGACTGCAGGCCATTTGGCCGGCCCGTGCGAGACCGGTAACCCCGCCGACGCAGCCCAGTCCGAAAACCGGTAGCCGTTCGACGTCCGGGCGTAACTGCATGCGTTCAATAATTAATGCATCAAGACTTGGCGTCGCAATCCCGGATGTGGAGACGGCGACAACCGCGTCAACATCGGCCCGCCCCAGACCCGCCTGCAGCAAAGCCCGGTCGGCAGCCTGTTCGAGCAGGTTGACGGCGTTTTCGATAAACAGGGCATTGCGTTCCTGCAGGCCATGTGCCCGGGTATACCAGTCCAGGGATACGCAGGAGTAGCGGGTCTTTATGGCGGCGTTGGCGTACACGGGGACAAATTTTTCGAAGTCCGTGTCGCTGCCGCCAAACAGCTCGGCCGTTACCCGGGCGACGTCGGCCTGGTCCATGACAAAGGACGGAACGGCAGTTGCAATGCCAAGCAGACGGGGGCGCGGCGCCAGCGGATTAATCATCATGTTTTCGCTGTGGACCAAGGTCTGTGTTTCGTCGAGGTCGCGCAGGGCCCTGCGGGTTTAACAACCTGACATCCAGGCGTTTACTCTGTTTCACGATCCCGGTCATAACCTGATTACCAGTAACGAAACGTAAGCGCGTGGCGGTTGAAATCATCCTCCACCACCGTTACCGCCGCTTCCGAAAAACGGGGCGGGCCAAGCCGGACCGGCGCGTCATTGCCGAAACCAAATCCTTCCTTGGGGAAGCCGATAAAGTTCTTGTCAAATTCACCATTCCTGTTTTCGTCATGGAAAGCCGCCACCCCATAAGTCCCGGCGGGTATGGCCTGAAAAATGGCGACATTGCTGCTGCGGTTTGCCGGAAGGACGACTTCTTTATAGCGCCCCGCTTCCGTCGCAAAGCCTTCCGGTGACTGGTAGATTGCGACCCGCAGTTCGCCCTGGTCATTTCTTACTCCGTCCAGCAAAATCTGCAGTTCCGCCGCAAAGCACGGCATCGCCACAACTCCCGTTGCCATCCATAAAATGGCGGGAAAGAGACACTTGTTCATGGCACCTTGACCTCCAGCATCCAGGCGGGTCCGTTTCGTGATGGGCTGTGGATATGGTAGATGCACGCGGGTGATGCTGACAACTCAAGTTTGCGCGAGTGTCCGCACCACAATTGGTGCCGGTCATTGCTGGCAAGGAGTTGTTGTCGGGGTAATAAGCGGGAAGCGGTGGCGTCGCAGCGATGCGGGCACAGGGATCGCTGTCTGATTTGATCGGTACCGGTTCACAGGGTAAACTCGGTATTGGCTGTCTTATGCCGGTTTGTTTTTACTGTTGAAACCGGGGCTGTTACGGCGGGTCAGAGCTCGCGCTGGTCATAAACAGGGGACAGTTAATCGGAACCCATAAACCCAGCGCGAGATAAACCGTTCGCTTAGACTGCTATTTTTATGGCGCAGTCGGCGGCAACTTTTCTGTCGGCTTCCTTTGAGCCGGGCATGGTGGCCCAACCCTGCTTGATGACAAAATCACCGCGCGCCCAGATACTTCCCCGTTTCATATCTGCGAGCTTGCTGTCCTTTTCGGAATCCATATTGAATTGGGCGACACAGATGGGAACCAGTTGTTCAGTCAGTGAAGCCTGGGTCATTTCTTCAGCGTTGGCGGCGGTGAGCCATCCGCCCCAGTTGAAACCGACAATCGCCAATGCGCCGGCACCGACAACAGCGCCCCATATGCAGGGCGAGATGTTCTGTTTGATTTTGTCCATATCCATTTTTAAATTTCCTCAATTTTACAACAAAATTACTAAGTATGTTAACGGATATTATACAATAAATTTAATTTATTTATATATTTATATAAAAATTATTGAATTGACATTATGTAATACAGAAAAAAATTAAATATAATTTTTCAAGTTTATTATTAAAATCGCAAATATCATTATAAAATTTAAATATTTAGTCTGGTGACGGATGATATCGATTGTTCGGACTGTTCTGAAAACGTTAACTTTTTTTGAGGTCGCACAGAAACCGACGAGACGAAGCCCACAGCCGTTTGCCAGACGGCACCCCCTCGCTCGCTGTGGTCATGGATGACGCCATCCCCTGCCCTTTGGCGTTCGGCTGGCCAAAGGTATCCGGTTCAGCATTTCAATAGGTTGGCTGGCCAGTCAGCTGCGCGTTTTATTGCGGTCCGGTCGCGTCGAGCAGTGCCTTTACCTTGGCGATCGGAACCCCCAGGTTGGAGCCGCCATATTCGGGCAGAATGGCGGAGGTCACGGCGATCACGGCACCATCTATGTCGAGGACCGGGCCACCGCTGCCGCCGTGGGTGGTATCGGCATCATAGACGATGGTTTCGCGGCTGACCTGGCTGACAATGCCGCGGCTGGCCAATGGCGCGATATAGCCGCGCCCGGCCAGTTGTCTGGCGATACTCCAGAACTCGATGTCCTTGTCCTTTTGCAGCTCTTCAACGAAAGCCTTGCCCGATTGCGCCAGCATGGATCGCAGGCCGGTCGGGAACCCAAGAACAATAACCTCGACCCCGGGCATGGGTGGTGTGGCTGACAGTTGCAGGCCGGTGATCCCGTCCGGAACCTCCTGCAGGCGTAAAATGGCAAGATCCGCATCGTCACTGACGCGCACCAGTTCAACCGCTGTCGCAGATTTGCGACCGGGCATATAGGCGATCTGTTTGATCATCTGCGGCTCCAGGCCCTGCGTCCTCAGAACTGCGATGGTCGCATCATTTTCCCATGGCACGGCCAGATGCCGGTTGCTGATCAGGGTGCCATCAGTTCCAATGATAAACCCGGTGCCGGTAAACTGGCGTTCCGCAACAGGCCCTTCGCCGTCCAGGGTCAGCATCGGTTGCCCGAAAGGCGAGATCAACGGCTTGCCATCCGCATCGACCACATGGCGCATCAGCCTGCCACTGGAAGATTCCCGGAACCCGTAGGCACCCTGCAGAAACAGCACCGACGGGGTGGCTTCGGCGATGACCCGCGAACTGGCGTCAGTTCGCCGTTCCAGACTGGATAGCCGTTCGGCGTTGGCGGACAGGCGATTCTCCAACTCGTTACTTAACTGCTTCAGGTCCGCCTGGCTCAGTGCTTCTGATCTGGCCCGTGCCAGGGCCTGGGCAACACTTTCAATCTGAGAGGCACCGCGCTGGATCTGCTGGCGCAGCAGAGTGTTTATCTGAATTTGTTCGAAGCTGACTGCCGCCAGGATCAGGATCGCTGCGACCACGCCGAGCCGAAACAGGATTGTGGTCTCCAGGGTCAGGCGCTTAACCAGGGCGTTGACCATGCGATACAGCCGCCGGCTGACCGGTTGACGGCTGACCTTCAGGTAACTGAAGCTGTCCGTGAGAATATCCGTTACCAGTTTGCGCGCCGGTTTTTCGTCGCTGTACAGGCGAAACCGGGACATCGGGCCGAAGTCGCCAAATTCGACAATATCGCGGTCGTGCAACTTTACTGTCGAGACCGGCGCCTTGTTCACCCACAGGGGTGCCGTGCCGAGGGCATTGAGAACATAAGTGCCGTCCTCGCATCGCAGACTGGCTATGGGGGTATGACCGACAGCCTCCGAGCCGGTAACAGCAACCTGAAGCTGGTGGTTTTCATTGAGCCATATCTTCAGATCAGGCCCGTTCAGCCACACCGATTTACCCCGGTTGGGGCCGGTCATTTGTTCCAGGGCGGCGACCTGGATGGTCGGAATTGCGTGCGCCTGTTGTTCCATCCTACCCCCGTTCGGTTGCCTGTCCTGCACAGCGCCGGATCCCTCTGATGTGGGGATGATAGGCCGGCAATCCCGCTTTTATCGTGATATACATCAAGAGCGGTCTTTGCGGTGGCTTTCCAGCTCTGCAATCAGTCCCTGCCAGGCCACCGCCTCGTACAGGGGCAGAAACCGTTTGCGTAAAACGGCGCCTGCCTGTTCAAGCCTGTCGAGAAACACCGGATCGGTTTCGGCTTTGATCAGCAGGTCGGCCAGGGCGCGTTCATCGCCGACGGCAAATAACCCCGGATAGGTCTTGCCCAGCAGGCCGGTATTGCCGGCAATGTTTGAGGCGATAACGGGCACCCCGGCAACAATGGCTTCCGAGATCACGTTGGCGCCGCCTTCCTGGTTCGACGTCAGGACCATCAGCCGGGTTTTGACAAACTCCCGGCGTACCTGTCCACCGGACACTTCGCCCCGCCAGTGATAGCGCGGGTTTGCGGCCTGCTCCCTGCGCGCGGCATCGGCCCACTGAGCGTTGTGCGCCTTGCCCAGATGGATGATGCGGATTTTCGAGGTGGCGGGAAGCAGGCGCGCCGCCAGCGCTGTGCGCAGCGGGTCCTTTTCACGGCGCAGGTGTCCGATCACACAGACATCAAAAAACCGTTTCGCCGGCCGGCGCGGGCCGGCCAGCGGCCTGGCCGACTGCACGATCACATGCAGTTTGGGCAACAGATGCGCGGGCAGCAGTTCGCCGATCTGATCATGCAGGCAGACCAGGGCATCGGCTTTTTCCATACATGCCAGAGTCACGTCCGGATCGGACTTTAAAAAGCTGTTCACATCGGTGCCGCCGAGCGCGACAATCAGCGGGCCGTCGGGACAGCTCTGTCTGTAGCGCTCAACCGCCTGTGCGCTGCGCCAGGCATGCAGGGCGATCATCAGATCACAGGCGCTGCCGTCATAGGCGGTGTGGATGGTAACCCGGTGGCCCTGATCGCGCAGCAACCCGGCCCAGCGCTTGGCCGAGGTGCGGTTGCCGTTTTTAGAGTGTTTCTTTGCCGGTGTGATCAGGTTAATTTTCATGCAGTATTCCGGGGAGCCTTTGATGACGCAACGTGTCAGTACCGCACAGTTAACAGCTATATTGCAAGATGCACGGGCCCGCACCCGCGAGCTTGTGAACGGCCTCGACGACGCGCAATTGATGGGGCCGAAGCTCGGCACCGTCAATCCGCTGCGCTGGGAGGTTGCCCATGTGGCGCATTTCTACGAGTTTTTCATTTTGCGCCAGCTCTATGGCCACGACAGCGTATTGGGGCCGCTGGCCGATGAACTCTACGATTCCATTGCCGTCGCCCACGACACCCGCTGGGACCTGCCCTTGCTGTCGATGCCCGAAACGCTGGGTTATATGCAGAACGTGCTTGATAAACTCTGTGACCATCTGGCCCGCACCAGCGAAGATGGTCTGGCTTCCGAACAGGACAGTTTCATTTTTCAGTTCGGCGCCTTTCACGAAGACATGCATACCGAAGCCTTCACCTGGGGCCGCCAGACCCTGGCCTATCCGACCCCGGTGTTTGCCCTTGCCGCCGACGTCAGCGCCGAACGCCGGGCCGGGCCGTGGCCGGGTTATGTGGAGGTGCCGGGCGGCAGCTTCCAGTTGGGCGCCAACCCCGATGCGCCATTTCTGTTCGATAACGAAAAATATGCCCATACGGTTGTCCTGGCCCCGTTTCAGATCGCCCGCGCACCGGTCACCAACGGGGAATTCGCCGCCTTTGTCGAGGATGGCGGATACAAAGAGCACCGCTTCTGGCCCGCCGATGTCTGGGCCGAAATGCAGGCCAATGGCACCGCGCACCCCGGCTACTGGGTCGGCGATGGCGCCGGTTGGGGGCTCCGCCAGTTCGACCGGGTGATCGCCCTGCCCGACCACGCCCCGGTCAGCCATGTCACCTGGCATGAAGCCAATGCCTATTGCAAGTGGGCGGGCCTGCGCCTGCCGACCGAGGCGGAATGGGAAGTGGCTGCCTTGGGCGAGGTCGACGGGGCCGGTCGACTGGCTGCCACGAAACGCCGCTATCCCTGGGGCGATACGCCGCCTGATCCGGCGCGGGCCAATCTCGATGGCCGCGCGCTCGGCTGCATTGATGTGGCGGCCCTGCCTGATGGCGACAGCGCCTTTGGCTGTCGCCAGATGCTCGGCAACGTCTGGGAGTGGACGGCCGATACCTTCGCCCCCTTCCCCGGCTTCAAGGCTGATGCCTATAAGGAATATTCCGAGATGCTGTTCGGCTCGACGAAGGTCCTGCGCGGCGGTGCCTGGATAACCCGCAGCCGGATGATGCATGGCACCTACCGCAATTATTTCGAGCCAGAGCGCTGGAATGTGTTCAGCGGCTTCAGGACCTGTAAACCCCAGTGACACCGCACAGACCCGGACCGGAGCAAGGGCCATGGATGACAATGAACTGACCGAGCCGCCGGAACGGCCCTCGCTTGACCCGGAAGACTGGCCGGCCTTTCGTGCACGCGCGCATCGCATGCTCGATGCCGCCCTCGACCATGCCCAGGGCGCCAGCCAGGGCCCGGTGTGGACAGCGGTGCCCGCTGCCGTCAAGGCTGCCCTGGCTTCGCCGGTACCCATGGAGGCCGAGGGCACCGACCGGGCCTGCGCCGATCTGCTGGCCCAGGTTCTGCCCTACGGTACCGGCAATACCCATCCCCGGTTTTTCGGCTGGGTGCACGGCGCCGGAGCGCCCGGCGGGATTATTGCCGAAGCCATGGCGGCTGCCATGAATTCCAATCTGGGCGGTCGCGATCACGGCGCCAATTATGTCGAACATCAGGTCATTGACTGGGTCAAAAAGTTATTCGGTTTCCCGGATTCGGCCAGCGGCCTGGTGGTCAGCGGGACTTCCATGGCGACAATCATCGCGCTGTCGGCGGCGCGCTACGCCAAAGCCGGTTATGATGTGCGCCGCGACGGCATCCGTTCCGACAGGGCCCGGCTGGTCGGTTATGCCTCGAGCGAGGCCCATAGCTGTATCGCCCGCGCTTTTGATATGCTGGGCCTCGGCATGGACGCGCTCCGCAAAGTCCCTGTCGATTCCCATTTCCGCATGAATATGGCGGCCCTGAAAGCCGCCATCGCCGAAGATCTGGCGGCCGGGCTGCAGCCGTTTGTGGTTATCGGCTCGCCGGCAACCGTCAACACCGGTGCGATCGATGATCTCGATGCCATTGCGGATATCTGCCATGCCAACGACCTGTGGTTCCATGTGGACGGGGCCTTCGGCGCGGTCGCTGCGCTGAGCGAAAAGCTGAAAGCCCGCTTTCGGGGCATCGAGCGCGCCGATTCCCTGGCCCTTGATTTTCACAAATGGATGCACGTGCCTTATGATGCGGGGTTTGTGCTGGTCCGCAGCGAGGACGCGCACCGCAATGCCTTTTCCCTGCGCCCCGAATATCTGACCGCGCAGCCGCGCGGGCTGGCCGCGGGCAACCCCTGGTTCTGCGAATACGGGCCGGAACTGTCGCGCGGCTTTCGCGCCCTTAAGGTCTGGTTTCACATCAAGGAACACGGGATCCGGCGGATTGCGGAAAAGGTCGAGGACAACTGCCGCCAGGCCGCTTATCTGGGTGACCTGGTCAGCCGCCACCCGGACCTGGAACTGGCAGTCCCGGTATCCCTCAACATCTGCTGCTTCCGCTTTGTCGCCCCTGATCTGCCCGGGCCGGCCCTCGACCGCCTTAATGCAGACATTGTCATGGACCTGCAGGAAGGCGGCATCGCCGCCCCCTCGACCACAAAAATTGCCGGCCAACTGATGATCCGGGTCAACATCACCAACCACCGCACCCGGCTGGCGGACATGGATATCCTGGTCGATGAGGTGGTGCGGCTGGGGCGGGTTTATGGGGGCTGGATAGTTACCCGGTGAAAGTAATCTAAACATTGGGTGTTCTGTACCCCAGGTTTACGCCTTCAGTGACCTGGCTTTGACAGCGCATCGAGTGTGTGCCGTCATAAAATTTGCCGATTTAGGGTGATTATGGAGCAAAACCGAAGCCCTGAGCGGATCCACTGCTTTGCTTTGTGATGCCGAAATTCAAGGCAACCCGTAAAGCTCGAACCATCCATCAAAGTACCGGCCCCGCGGTGGCGATGAGGCAGTCATTGACCGCACCAATCAGTTTCTCGTCCGAAAACGGTTTGAACAAAATACTATTGGCCCCCATCACGGTTGCGGAATCTGAATAAAGCTTGCGCCTTTTCGGATCACCGCCGGTTATAGCGATAATTGGAACATCGGGAAATTTTCCCCGGATATCGATGATCGTTTGAATGCCTTCCTTCTCCGGCATGATAATATCTGTAATGATGAGATCGAAATTGTTTTTCTGCACAATATCCATTGCCTGCAAACCGTTCTCCGCCTCTAAAACGTCATGGGAATCCATTTCGAGAGCCGTGCGAACGGTGTAGCGTATCATTTCTTCATCATCGATGACCAATATACGGGCCATTGTTTTTCCTTATACTAAACAAATTTACATCCAAAAAAGCACGCTTATGCCTCTTCCCTGATTACTCCGGCACCTCTCTGACGGCCAAAGGAA
This sequence comes from Rhodospirillales bacterium, assembly GCA_013203595.1. GTDB lineage: Bacteria > Pseudomonadota > Alphaproteobacteria > Rhodospirillales > Casp-alpha2 > JABMNT01. Next base: position 162 of record JABMNT010000042.1, on the reverse strand, counting down.
GCCGAATTTCAAACACCGAACCAACATCTTTTTCGCTCCTGCAAATGATGCTGCCGCCGTGGTCTTCGATGATTCCGTAGGCCGTTGAAAGCCCTAGACCGGTTCCCGATCCTTGTGGTTTGGTTGTAAAAAACGGATCAAATACCAGTCGCTGTGTTTCTT
>JABMNT010000041.1 GCA_013203595.1 Rhodospirillales bacterium | reverse complement strand
GCGACAGCTATAAAGTCACCGGCAACAAGACCTGGATCACCCATGCGGCGCGCACCGACATGATGACCCTGCTGGTCCGCACCAACCCAGACGAGCCCGGCTACAAGGGGCTGTCCATGCTGCTGGTTGAAAAGCCACGCGGAACCGACGACGACCCGTTCCCGAAAGCCGGCATGGACGGCGGCGAGATTGAAGTGCTGGGTTACCGGGGCATGAAGGAATATGAGCTGGCCTTCGATGCCATGGAGGTGCCCACCGAACAGTTGCTGGGCGGGGTTGAGGGCCAGGGGTTCAAGCAACTGATGGCGACGTTTGAATCGGCCCGCATCCAGACCGCGGCGCGGGCCATCGGGGTTGCCCAGAACGCCATGGAACTGGGGCTTGGCTACGCGACCGGGCGCCAGCAGTTCGGCAAACCGATTTACGCCTTCCCCCGGGTCGCCGGCAAAATTGCCTGGATGGCCGTGGAAACCATGATCGCCCGGCAACTGACCTATTTCGCCGCCCGCGAAAAGGATTCCGAGCGGCGCTGCGACATCGAAGCCGGCATGGCCAAACTGCTGGCCGCCCGGGTCGCCTGGTCAAACGCCGACAATGCCCTGCAGGTGCACGGCGGCAACGGCTATGCGCTCGAGTATCCAATCAGCAGGGTGCTCTGTGATGCGCGAATTCTCAACATTTTCGAAGGTGCGGCGGAAATCCAGGCCCATGTGATCGCCCGCGGCCTGCTCGGCAAGCGGAACTGAACAACCCGTTGGCCTGCAGGTCCTTTGCCCGAGCCTGCGGGATTCATTGCCAGGCGGGTTCTACAAGGCTTCCGCAAATGGGACATTGCGGACGGTCTTCTTTCACCGAAGCCTTTGATTTGTTCAACCTATTGATCGGTATGCGCCTCGGCAAAATCTCCAGGAGTTAGAGTAACCGATTGTGGGTTTTGTTTGATGTCCTGACAATGTTCCAAAAATTGGAAATTAAGTATTGTTCCAAAAATTGGAACATGATAACTTACAGGGATGAGAGTGATAAAGCGTTCGACGCTTAAGGACTTCTGGTCCAGGCACCCGGAAACTGAACAGCCCCTTAAGGCTTGGTTCCAGCGAGCAAAAACAGCGAACTGGACCTGTATGGATGATATTCAGCGTGAATTTTCAAGGGCCAGAGTTCTCAACGGGGAACGTGTGCGTTTCGAAATATGCGGCGGGAATTATCGACTGATTGTTTCCTGCTTTTTTCCGGCAAAAACAGTGTGGGTCAAGTTTCTAGGGACCCATGCCGAGTATGATCGAATAGATGCTGTAACTGTGGAAGATTATTGAGAGGTCCGTTATGACGTATCACCCTAAACTTATTGAAAGCGAACCAGAATACAAAGCGGCATTGAGAGAACTCCGTGACCTCTGGGCATTGAAGCCTGAAGACGGAACGCCGGCCTCCGACCAGTTGAATTTGCTCGCCCATTTAATCGATGAATACGAAGATCAGGCCTTCCCGATCGACATCCCCGACCCCATTGCAGCGATCGAGTTTTACATGGAGCAAAACGGTCTTGAACAGAAGGACCTGGCAGAATTGCTGCATTCGCGTTCTCGTGCTTCAGAAATTTTATCGCGCAAAGCCAGACTGTCGCTGTCACAAATCCAGGCCATCCATCAGGCCTGGAAAATTCCGGCTGATATTCTAATAAAGCCAATTATGCATAAAAACCCGCTTTGAGCTGTACGAACGGTCCTTAAAACCGGATACAAATCTGAATATCGAGAAAGTTTTTGGTGACCGCTCCGGGTTCCAAGCATCCCTCGCGTAATGGGACGTTGCAGACAGTTTTCAAGGAAAACAAACGACTGGATTAAACGTGCGGAGTGACTAAATCCAATGGAATTGAGCGATTGTTGGCCTGGCACCAAATTGGTAATTAATGTGCATATATTAATTGAATTTACGATTAAATATACGTATATTAATTCATGAGTGATATTGACTATACATGGGACGAAATCAAACGTCAGAAAACCTTGTCCGAACGCGGCCTTGATTTCGCTGATATGGTTTTTTTTGATTGGGATACCGCGCTTACCCTAGAGGATATAAGGCAAGACTATCCTGAAACCCGGTATTCGTCGAAAGGCCTCATTAAAAGTGTGCTGGTGAATTGCGTTTGGTGTTATCGAAATGGCACCGTTCGCATCATCAGCATGAGAAAGGCAAATAAACGGGAAAGGATGTATTATGAAAAGCAAATCCAAACCTCTTATCGATGATGATGGAGAGGCCCGCGAATGGACAGCGGAAGATTTTAAGAGAGCGACACGCGGTCGCCCCCCGATGCCGGAGAACCAGAAAAAAGAACGCATTACGATGTATCTGGATCGTGATGTGCTGGCCCATTTCAAACAAGATGGCGCCGGCTGGCAGACGCGCATTAACGACGCGCTGCGATCCTTAACCAAGTAAGGATGAATGACTTGGCGGACCTGATGGGCGGCTCAATCGCACATGATAAGGTTCGTGCTTGACCAGTCTGGCGTGCCGGTCGTGGCCTTAACTGTCAGGTGAATACCGTCTCAGCGCAATCCATCGATGTCCGCTTCGGGTTCCAGGCCGTCTCCTGATCCTGAGATTCTCCTCCATGCCAAAAAAATCACTCATTCACATCATTGGGGTAACTCCACAGACGGAGCGGGGCCTGATCGTTCCCGATCTCTGGCCAGGGAAGATCAGCGAGCGGGCAAACATCCCCGTCACCCGATCCTTGACAATTTAAGACGTTTGTCCTAATCATTATTTTTAGGACGACTATCCTACGCGTCCACTTACAGGCAAACCGGCCGGAAAGGGGGTATTCAATGGGCAGCAAGGCGACCCGCCAGCAGATTGTCGATGCAGCTGATCTGCTGTTTTACCATCAGGGCTATGCCCCCACTTCGTTTTCCGATATCGCCGCTGCGGTGCAGATCTCGCGCGGCAATTTTTATTACCACTTCAAGACCAAGGACCAGATTCTGGATGCGGTGATCGCCGCACGGCTGGCAAAAACCGAGCAGATGCTGGCCGGCTGGGAGAGCCATACGGAAGACCCGGCGGCGCGCATTCGCAGCTTCATCGACATCCTGATCCGCAATCGCAGCGATATCGAACGCTTCGGCTGCCCGGTCGGCACCCTGTCGGCGGAGCTTGCCAAACTGGATCATGCCAGCCAGGCCGAGGCGGTTGCCCTGTTTACGCTGTTTCGCAGCTGGCTGGCGCGGCAGTTTACTTTGCTCGGCCGCAGCGCCGATGCCGACGCCCTGGCCCTGCATCTGCTGGCCCGCAGCCAGGGCGTGGCAACCCTGGCCAATGCCTTTGCTGAAGACAGCTTCATCAGCCACGAGGTCGGGCTGATGCATGCTTGGCTCAGCGAAATCATCAATACCCCGCCCCCCGAAACCGCACCGGGCGGACCCCGGCTGAAGTGGCGGCCGGCTGCGTCCGGCGGTCGACAATGACAACCCCGCGCACAGGAGAACAAATCAAATGTTCATCGTGTTACTGAAATTTTCCACCAACAAAAACCAGGCTGAGCCGTTCATGGACGGCCACCGGGCATGGATCAAACGCGGCTTTGATGACGGCGTTTTTTTACTGGCTGGCACTTTGCAGCCCGGATTGGGCGGCAGCATTCTGGCCCACAACTGCACCCAGGCCGAGTTGGAAAGCCGGGTGGCTGCTGATCCGTTTGTCGCCGAAGCCGTGGTCACTGCGGAAATTCTCGCGTTCACCCCGGCCCGCGCCGATGACCGCTTGGCCTTTCTGCTGGCCTGAACCCTGCCCGAAACACAAAAAGGAGACCCGTTCAATGAGCGAAACCGTTTTGGGACCGGATGGTCAACCGCGCTGCAGCTGGTGCAGCGCCGCACCCGATTTTTTTGCCTATCACGACGCCGAATGGGGCTTTCCGGTCAGCGATGACCAGCGCCTGTTCGAGAAACTGTGCCTCGAGGGCTTCCAGTCGGGCCTGAGCTGGCGCACCATTCTGGCCAAACGCGACAACTTCCGTGCCGCCTTTGATGGCTTTGATTTCAATGTCATCGCCGGCTACGGAACCAGTGACCTTGACCGCCTGCTCGGTGATGCCGGTATTGTCCGCCACCGGGGCAAGATCGAGGCGGTGATCAATAATGCCCGCCGCGCCCAGGAACTGGTGGCAGAGCAGGGCTCGCTGGCAGCCTGGCTGTGGCGCTATGAGCCGGACCCGGCCAGCCTGGCCAGCCCGCAGTCAGCATCAACCTCCGAGGCCTCGGTTGCCCTGTCGAAGGATCTCAAAAAGCGCGGCTGGAAGTTCGTCGGCCCGACCACCGCCTATGCCTTCATGCAGGCCATGGGCCTGATCAACGACCATGTACAAGACTGCGTGACCCGCGCCGCCGTTGACTTAGCGCGCAAGGACTTTCAACGACCCGGCAGCGGCAGCAAATAAGGACATGGGTTGGGCGCCCTACATATCACCCCTTCCCCCTTGATGGGGGAAGGCTGGGATGGGGGTGAAAAAACGCGATTGCCTGGTAGAAACATCACCAAAACCCCTTAAGTTGATACGAGAGGGGTCCAACCATAGTGCCACCCCGTCCTGCTATTTCCATCATCGCTTATGATTTGGCAATTATGGAGGCTATCCATAAAGGTCTCATTTGAAACTATAACTCGTATTACTCTTTACGTATCTCCTCCAGCCTTTTCGCCCACCATGCCAGATACTCTTCTGAACTGAAATCCGCCTTAAGCCCGCGGGATTCCGTTCTCTTCATGTATTGCTTATGTGCATTTTCATCCCAGTATTTGGCCACTTCTTCACTCTCCGGAGTTTCGCCTTTGTCGTCCGTCTCCACAAGCCACTGATCCAG
>JABMNT010000040.1 GCA_013203595.1 Rhodospirillales bacterium | reverse complement strand
CTCCGGGGCGACAACTTTGCCGGTCTGCCCGACCTGATAGTCGTTGGGCACAAACCCGGCATCAACGGCGGCCCGGCTGGCACCGACAGCGGCGCCCAGCTTGTCGGCGATGGCTTCCAGCATCTGGAAGTTATCGCCCGACTGCATGCCCCGGCCACCGGAAATCACAATTTTTGCGCTGGTCAGTTCCGGCCGTTCAGACACGGTCAGTTCCTGGCCGACGAAGCTCGACAGGGCGGCATCGACGGCGCCGGCAATGTCTTCGATGGCGGCGGAACCGCCTTCTGCACTGGCGGCATCGAAGCCGGTGGTGCGTACGGTGATAATCTTGATGGTGTCGGATGAGCGCACCGTGGCCAGTGCATTGCCTGCGTAGATCGGGCGGACAAAGGTATCGGCATCGATGATTTCGGTTATTTCCGAGATCTGCGCCACATCCAGCAGAGCGGCGACACGGGGCATAATGTTTTTGCCGCTGGTCGTTGCCGGTGCCAGAACATGGCTGTATCCGGCCGCCAGCCCGACAATCAGCGGGGCCACATTTTCGGCCAGGCCGTTTTTAAAGACGCCGTCATCGGCTTTCAGAACCTTGCCCACGCCCGCGATTTTCGCGGCCTGCTCGGCAACCGCCGCGCAATCGGCGCCGACAACCAGAATGTCGACATCGCCCAGCTGTGCCGCCGCCGTCACCGTGTTGAGAGTTGCCGGTTTTAATTCCGAATTATCATGTTCGGCAATGACAAGTATGCTCATTAGATGACCTTCGCTTCATTCCGGAGTTTATCAACAAGTTGTGCGACATCGGCGACGATAACGCCGGCTTGCCGCTTCGTCGGTTCCTCAACCTTCACCACCGTCAACCGTGGCGTCACATCAACGCCCAGATCGCCGGGGTTGGTCACGTCGATGGGTTTTTTCTTGGCTTTCATGATGTTTGGCAAACTGGCGTAGCGCGGCTCGTTGAGACGCAGATCAGTGGTTACGATCGCCGGCATCTTGAGCGCCACCGTCTCCAGACCGCCATCTACTTCGCGGGTGACCTTGAGGGTGCCGTCACCCAGATCCAGGTTCGAGGCAAAGGTGCCCTGCGACCAGCCAAGCAGGGCAGACAGCATTTGCCCGGTCTGGTTGGAATCGTCATCAATGGCCTGTTTGCCGACAATAACCAGATCCGGTGCTTCCTTCTCAACAAGCGCCTTCAGACATTTGGCCACGGCCAGGGGTTCGACCTGCACGTCCGTCTCCACCAGAATGCCACGGTCGGCGCCCATCGCCAACGCGGTGCGGATGGTTTCCTGTGCCTGCACGGGGCCCACGGAAACGACAACCAGTTCGTCGGCTTTTCCCGCTTCCTTCAGGCGGATGCCCTCTTCAACCGCGATTTCGTCAAACGGGTTCATGGACATCTTGACGTTGGCGGTTTCAACCGCCGTCTGGTCTGCATTGACCCGGATTTTAACGTTGTAATCGACTACTCGTTTTACGGCGACAAGGACTTTCATAAGCAAACGGCCTTATTATAATTGACGAAATCAAGTCTGTGGCGGCTCTCTTACAAAGTAGGTAGGCCGTTCTTATAATTATTGCAGGTGCACAATAGGGCCAGGAAATCCAGCGGTCAAGGCGACTTTGCGACAGTTTTTTGACGGTGTGCGACGCAATAAAACGGGGTTTTCAGCGGTTTTTGCCGGGAACCCATAAAACATCCGATTTACCGTCTTCGTTTAAGTGGCGTGCCAGAACAAACAGATGATCGGACAGGCGGTTGATATATTTAATGGCTTCCGGGTTCACCGGCTCCGTCTCACTGAGCTCGGTCATCAGTCGTTCGCAGCGCCTGGCGACCGTGCGTGCCAAATGCAGATAGGCGGATGCCGGGCTGCCACCCGGCAGAATAAACGACGTCAGGTCAGCCAGGTTTGCATTCATGGCATCGATTTCCATCTCAAGGCGGCTGACCTGTTCGGCGACGACCCGCAACGCCCCTTGCGACCGGTTGGCGCCTTCCGGCGTACACAGATCGGCGCCCAGATCGAACAGATCATTTTGAATGCGGGCCAGCATGGCATCCGTATCGCCCGTGCAATGCAGACGGACGATGCCGATCACCGAGTTTGCCTCATCGGCTGTGCCATAGGCGGCAACCCGCAAGGCGTGCTTGGCGACGCGGTCGCCGGAACCGAGCGAAGTCTGGCCCTTGTCGCCGCCACGGGTGTAGATTTTTGTCAGGGAAACCAATGTGTCGTCCAATCCGGTCAGGAGGCAAAAATCCAGACGGACAGGCCGAGACATAAAATGGCTAATCCCTGGAACAGAACCCGCAGGCGCATGAGGTGGTTCGCATGCTTTTTATAGAAGGGGCCATGGACGGCAAAGGAAACGACGCCGATCATCAATACAATCACCGTTGCAAAGGCCGCAATGCCAAACAGAAATCCAAGCATACCATCCATGGCTTACATATAGGCCTTTGCCGCACCGGCGTCATGGAAAATTACAAAAAAAAGATTTTCCCAGCGACGGCCGGGCAGGGCTGCCGCCGGCTCGTGCAGGTAGGCGTACCGGGGATTGTTATTTAATAATCATAACGATCCTGGGCATACCTGAGCAGGCAACTGCGAAAATGCTTGCCTGAACCGGCAGAAACGCCGGTTTTGCGCCAGTATCCTCATTGTATTCATCTGAATTCACTTGACAGATTGTCTTTTATTGGCAAGGTTTCCCGATCCGCCATGCCCGGCGGGGATGACACAGGGTCATGGCGTATTCTGCGAGGTTTACCCCTTAAGGTAAGTTACCCCACGAAATTGTGGAATCTGCGACAGCGTATGGCTTCGGCGATGCGCGAAACTTGTATGTTTTATAAAGGACTAAATACTATGACTACCGGTACTGTTAAGTGGTTCAACCCGACCAAAGGGTTTGGTTTCATTGAGCCTTCTGATGGCGGCCAGGACGCCTTCGTTCATATCTCCGCCGTTGAGCGTGCGGGTTTATCGACTTTGCAGGAGGGTCAAAAAATTGAATTTGAACTCGTTCCTGGTCGTAATGGCAAGTCTTCTGCGGAAAACCTCGTCGTTAGCGATTAATCGCTCTACCTAATTTGCTTTAAGGCCCGCCTCCCCAAGCCACAACCCGTTGTCAAACGGGCCGGGTTGCGGAGGCGGTGCCTGAAGTCACCGTCGATGTGATCTCCTTCGATGGCCCCGAAAGGGAAGATCACTGTATCTTCCCAACCTGAAATCCGGACAGCCCGTGTCGGATTGCGGCAGGTTTCGTTCGCATTTACAGGATCACAGACCTCTTCAGTTTCCGACGATGCGGTTTACCGCACTGATCACGGCCTTTAACGACGCCTCGGTGATGTTCTTGTCCTCACCGACACCGAACAGGGTCTCGCCGTTGTCGCTTTCAATTTCCACATAGGCAATCGCCTTGGTATCGGCACCCCGGCCGACAGCATGTTCGTGGTAATCGACGACCCGGACACTGACTCCGCTGTGCGCGGTGATGGCCTTGGTAAAGGCGTCGATGGGGCCGGTGCCCTGGCCGGTGATCACAACGTTTGATCCGTTCTCGGTAATCGTCGCGGTTAGGTTGCGGATTTCGCTGGCGTGGGTATCGGGAATCGTCTGGTAGCTTTTGAACCCATAACGGCCTTTCTGGCCCAGATAGACGCGGTCAAAAATAGCCCAGATGTCCTTTGAGGACAATTCGGCGCCATCGGAATCAGCCTGTTCCTGAACCACCCGACTGAACTCGATTTGCAGCCGGCGCGGCATCTCAACGCCGTAATCGGTTTCCATCACATAGGCGATTCCGCCTTTTCCCGACTGCGAATTGATCCGGATCACCGCTTCATAGGAACGCCCCACATCTTTCGGATCGATCGGCAGATAGGGAACGGCCCATTCGTTGGAATTGGACTGGGCCATGGCCGTCAGGCCCTTCTTGATGGCATCCTGGTGCGAGCCCGAGAACGCGGTGAACACCAGATCCCCCACATAAGGATGGCGCGGGTGAACCGGCAACTGGTTGCAATGTTCTGCGACCCGCATGGCATCGTTGATATCCGAAAAATCCAGCTCCGGATCGACGTTCTGGGTGAACATATTCAGCGCCAGCGTGACCACGTCAACGTTGCCGGTTCGCTCGCCGTTGCCGAACAGGGTGCCTTCAATGCGGTCGGCACCGGCCATCAGCCCCAGTTCCGCCGCCGCCACACCGGTTCCCCGGTCGTTATGCGGGTGCAGCGACAGGATAATGCTGTCGCGGCTTTTCAGGTTGCGATGCATCCATTCGATCTGGTCGGCATAGATATTGGCCGATGACATCTCGACCGTGGCCGGCAGGTTATAGATAACCTTGTTCTGCGGTGTCGGTTGCCAGACATCGGTCATCGCATCGCAGACTTCCTTGGCATAATCCAGCTCGGTGCCGGTGAAGCTTTCCGGCGAATACTCAAACCGGATATTGTCTTCAGCCGGGGCCTGTGCCGCCAGTTCCTTGACGATTTTTGCACCCTCAACGGCAATTTTGGTGATCCCGTCGCGGTCCTGGCGAAACACCACACGCCTTTGCAGGGTCGAGGTTGAATTGTACAAATGCATGATTGAATGTTTGGCGCCACGGATGGCTTCAAAGGAACGGCTGATCAACTCCTCGCGGGCCTGGGTCAAAACCTGGATGGTGACATCGTCGGGGATCAGGTTTTCGTCGATGATATGGCGGACAAAATCAAAGTCAGTCTGTGATGCGGCCGGGAAACCGACCTCGATTTCCTTGAAGCCAATATCCAGCAGTTTGTTGAACATCCGCATCTTGCGCTCATGGCCCATCGGTTCGATCAGCGCCTGGTTGCCGTCGCGCAGATCAACGCTGCACCAGATCGGGGCTTTGGTAATGACCTGGTTCGGCCATTGCCGGTCGGGGATGTCGATGGGTTGGAAAGCCGGGTATCGGCCGTTGGGGTTCATGCTTGTCATGGGTCTTCTCCTTGGGCGCAGCCTGCCGGCGCGCGATAAATGAAAAATTCGAAAATGCGACGCGGATACGGCTGCCGGTTGGACGCTTAAGTCCAGCAGCCGTCGGTAAGTCGGAGGCCATTCGCAGGCAGCGCGGCAGTCACGGGAGAAAATTCAACGGGGTTCTTGGAAAACATCATGATCTTGACTCGACACTTAAATCAACAGGCAGCACAGAATTTCCCGGCGTCTTAGGACACCGGGTCAATAAGTAGGAGGCTGCGACGTGCTGTCAGGTTTGTCATGATTGGTAAAAGCTAGCGGACCGGGCTTTCGCCGTCAAGTACGAAAGCGCCGGCCCTGGCCAGCATGCCGTATTTCCGATCTCAGCTGTTTTCATATCAATAGCAAAGGCGCTAGCGTTTGATCATGCCGGGAAAGCTTTGCAGGGCCGGGTCCATAGTGTCCCAGCTGCAGCCCCGCTCGGTATAGATCACCGCCTGCGGCGTAACACTGGCGGGATCATCCAGGGTGCCGACGCGGATGACGACGACGCTTTCGTTGCCGCTGCTCTCGCCATAGACCGGTGAGCCGCAGGTCGGGCAGAAATGGCGCTTCATGTGGTTGCCGCTATCGGCCTCATAGCTATAGGTTTTCAGTTCGCCCTGCACCGCAACCGCTTCGCGCGGCACAACCATGTTGGTTGCGTGGCCGGCACCGGTGAACTTCTGGCAGTTCGTGCATTGGCAATGGCCGACCCACAGGGGATCAACGGCAACGCTATAGGTCACGGCGCCGCACTGGCAACTGCCTTTTCTTTGTTCTGGCATGATCTTTCCTCTGTAAATTCAGTTCCCCCATGAAGTAGTCTGTCGGCAGTAAAATGTCACCCCCTTCGTGCCGCTTTCTCCAGGGAGCTTTGGATGCTGAAACCTGGTTTGTTTTCCATGCCGGTCATCTGCCGGACCGCAATCTGGCCGAACACGTAGCGACCCGCCTGTGCCACCCTATGACTTAACCTAACCCGACGGAGACTTAGTAAATGGATCAGAAGACTTATGACGGATTAATGCAGATCAGCGTTGCCACGGTGACCATGCAGCTGCTTAAAAAAGGCATTCGCAATACCGCCATGGTCGGCGTCAGGCCGCTCAATCTGCCGCACCAGAAAATTGTCGGTCCGGCCTATACCCTGCGCTTCGTTCCATACCGCGAAGATCTGGTGTCGCTTGAAAAACTGGCCAGTCTGGAAAACGCCCAGCGCCGCGCCATTGAAGAGGCAACGCCCGGCGCGGTGCTGGTCGCCGACGGGCGCGGGCGCGCAGATATTGCGGTGCTCGGCGATATCCTGATCGAGCGCCTGAAAGTCCGCGGCGTCGCCGGTCTGGTCACCGACGGCGGGATCCGCGATTTGCAGGAATGCCAGGGCTCGGGCTTCACCATGTATGGCGCCGGTGCCGCCGCTCCGGCCAGTCTGGTCGGGCATGCGCCGGCCGAGGTGCAATGCGCCATCGGCTGTGGCGGCGTTGCCGTGATCCCCGGCGATGTCATTGTCGGCGATGGTGACGGCATTGTCGTGATCCCGGCCGCACTGGCGGCAGCGGTCGCCAGCGACGGCATCGAGCAGGAACGCTTCGAGCGCTATGCAAAAATGAAGGTCGCCGGCGGGGCCCCGGCCTATGGCACCTATCCGCCCAATGCACAGACCAAAGCCGCCTATCAGGACTGGCTCAAGGCCGGCGAGCCGGACCTCTAGGAAGCTTGGTCGGCGGTTCAGGATTTACGGGCGAGGGCGATGAACAGGCCGGTGCCGATCAGGAAGGCGCCGGAGATGCGGTTGCGGATCCGGCCGCGCCGCTCGCTGCTCAGCAACGGCCGCAGATGGCCCGACAGCAGGGCATAGCCGCAATCGAGCGTGGTGGCGATCACCAGAAAGGTGACGCTTAAGACCAGCAGCTGCGGACCGGCTGCCTGCGCCGGGTCTATGAACTGGGGAAACAGGGCGGCGTAGAAGAAAATCGTTTTCGGATTGGTGATGGAAACCACAAAGCCCTGCCAGAACAGGGATTTTTTCGGCCCCAGATGGGCTTCCGCTTCGGCCAGATTGACCGCCCGGGCCCGCCACTGCTGGACTCCCAGCCAGATCAGATAGCCGGCACCGACCCAGCGCAGTACTTCGAACCACTGGGCCAGCAGCGCGAATATCGACGCCATGCCAAGGCCGCCAACCAGCAGCAACAGGGCCGAGGCGAGGCTGGTTCCCATGACGGTGCGCAGGCCATGGCGGGTGCCATAGGCGAGAGAGTTGGCAATGGTCAGGGTGACGATCGGGCCGGGCAGCAGGATAAGCGCCACGGTGGCCAGCACGAAGCCCATATACAGATTGGAATCGATCATCAACACGGGCATTATCCATCTGTAGGGGGTTGCATTTTTACCTGCCAGCCTATCTAAACATGAGATAAATTTGATCACAAGTTCTGTTAACAGGGGAAATTCGCATGAGCTCATCTTCAAAAATTGCACTGGTTACAGGTGGTGGTTCCGGGGTCGGCCGTTCGGCGGCGCTGGCGCTGCTGAAAGCCGGCTACACGGTGGTTATCACCGGCCGCCGGGCCGAGCCTCTGGACGAAACCCTGGCCCTGGGCGAGGCCCCCGAGCGCAGCCTGGCGGTCGCCGCTGACGTCGGCGAGCCGGAATCCGTGGCTGCCCTGTTCGCCAAAATCAAGGATACCTACGGGCGGCTTGACGTTGTCTTCAACAACGCTGGTGTCAACTTGCCGTCGACGACCTTCGGTGATCTGACCTTCGCGCAGTGGAAAAGCGTTGTTGATGTCAATCTGTCGGGGGTTTTTCTGACCGCCCATGCCGCCTTCAACATGATGAAGGAGCAGACACCGCAGGGTGGCCGCATCATCAATAACGGCTCGATCTCGGCGCATGTGCCCCGGCCCGGCTCAGCCCCCTATACGGCGACCAAGCACGGGGTCACCGGCCTGACCAACACCATCGCCCTGGATGGCCGTCCCTACCATATCGCCTGCAGCCAGATCGATATCGGCAATGCCTTCACGCCGATGGCGGCGCGCATGGTCGACGGGGTGCCGCAGGCGGATCTGACGATCAAGCCGGAACCGGTCATGGACGTCGACCACGTGGGTGATGCCGTGGTCCATATGGCCGGCCTGCCGCTGGAGGTGAATATCCTCAACATGACGATCATGGCCACCAACATGCCCTTTGTCGGGCGCGGCTAGCAAATAACCCCACACTGTTCCCTCTCCCCTTGTGGGGGCAGGGATAGGGTGGGGCGGGGCTTTCCGGAATTGACGCTGCGCAAGGCGTTGAGGAAATCCCCGGAGCTTGGGTTCCGGTTGAGCCAGGAACAGACTGTTTCCAATAAAAAATTCAACTCTTTTTCATCTCCGGTTTTGAGTATCCGGCTATGCTGGCATCAACCCATGTGCTCGTGTAAACCTGATCATCAATATCCGGGAAAGTTGAACGCCTTCAATGAATCTTCGCTCTTTATATATAAAGCCCTCGGAAAGCCCGATACCGTCCCATCTTCGCGGGATTGAATACTGGGAAAAGCAGCGGGCGGATCGCATTGCACCCAGATGGAGCGATATCTCCCTGCTCGATTTTGATCCTGCGATAATTCCCTTTATCAACGTTATGGATATTGATCCCCGTGACAACATTGCCAGATACCGGTTCTGGGGAACCGGGTTGACCGAGACTTTTGACAGGGACTACACCAACGCCGAAGTGCAGCAGTTGGCCCATTCCGGGGTGAAGAATGCGGCATTGGCGGGGCTGGAAAAGGCCATTGAGGAAAAACAGCCGAACTGCGAAGTCAGAGAGTTCCTGCGCTCAACAGGTCTTGTCGGACGTCAGATCATCCTGCGATTGCCACTATCCGACGACGGCGATACCATTAACCGCACCGTCAATCTGTGTTATCACGAGATGGGCCGCGCCAACCAGTCCACAGCCATGTTCTTCGAGAAAGTCCTGGCCAGGGAGGGGTGAGGCCTTAACCGGTTGTGATTCGAACAACCTGTTGAGACTCCACAACTAGGCCAGCATTGGCGCCAGCTTTTCCATCCATTCGCTCACACCCCAGCCCGATGACACATCGCCGGCCTCGATGCCGTTGATGAACACCGTGGGCGAAGTGTGGACGCCCCGGGTGCGGTGGTATTTGACGGCCCATTTCAGATGCTGGGTGACCTCGCCCAGGCCTGCGTTGCCGCTGACCTGATCGAGGCTCAGCTTGCCGGCGAAGGCGGGTGCATCGTAGCCACTGTCGGCGGCGATGGCGGCAAGCCTGGCATAGAGCTGGACCCGGCTCAGGTCCTTGATCTGATCATCGAAAAATTCGCTCTGGCAGGCGTAGATGGCGGCGATATAAGCGGGCGCTTTGCCGGGGTCGAGGATTTTTGCCGCCATCACCGCATCATGCATGCAGCAGCTCTGCGCGTGCCAGGGTTGCGGCACCGATTGCCAGAGAAATTCGATCCGCCCGCTGAGGCCCCGCGCTTCCAACTCCGCCAGCAAACTGCCATGGACCGTGTCGTACATTTTTTTCGAATAGGGGCAGCAGACATCGTGAAACAGCTCGACGACGATGGCGGGAGACGCGGCGTTGGTCAGTTTGATGCCCGGCGGGGCGGGGGGAAGGGGTGCGGCCATGGGAAGGTCCTTAAAATCTAAACGGTAAAGCGGGTTTTCAAATTAGGCGAAAAATGTGAAACAGGCACTTGTTTTAATTATGTTCGCCGCGTAACCCCACCCAATCCTTACCTCATTCCCTCCCCCCTTGTGGGGGAGGGTAGGGTGGGGGGAGCGTTTCCATAAAACTCTGACTTGCGTCCTTGCTACCACCAGCACCCCCATCCCAGCCTTCCCCCCTCAAGGGGGAAGGGGGGATATGTAGGGCGCCCAACCCATGTCCTTATTT
>JABMNT010000004.1 GCA_013203595.1 Rhodospirillales bacterium | reverse complement strand
GCCGACATGGTGATGGTCAAGCCGGGGATGCCCTACATGGATATTATCCGCCGGGTCAAAGACGAATTTGGCGTCCCCACCTTTGCCTATAATGTCAGCGGCGAATACGCCATGCTGCAGGCCGCTGCACAAAACGGCTGGCTGGATTATCCGTCAGCGATGATGGAGATGCTGACCGGCTTCAAACGCGCCGGTGCCGATGGAATTCTGACCTATGCGGCGCGCGATGCCGCCGAAATTTTGAAAGCGGGCTAAGCCCCTGTTCACCGTCACCCGCTGGCAAGGGTCGGGTATATGTACCGCCATTGAACTGGCCGGCACCACGCCAACGCTAAAGGCTAAGGCCCCGCTTGCACTTGGCGTCGGGCTTCGCTATTGCTCGCACCCCGCGTTCACCGAAGGCCTTCGTCATGACCCGTATCCAGAATCCCTCCCTGCCCAAAGACAAGATCAAGTTTCTGCTGCTCGAAGGGATTTCGGCTACGGCGGTTGATGTGCTGAACGGGGCCGGTTATGAAAATGTCGAGCGGCTGAGCACGGCGCTTGATGGGGATGCCCTCAAGCAGGCGCTGCAGGGAGTGCGTATCCTGGGCATTCGCTCGCGCACCCAGATCACGGCGGAGATCCTGGAAGCCACGGATTCCCTGGTCGCCGTCGGCTGTTTCTCTGTCGGCACCAACCAGATCAACCTGAATGCCGCCCGCGACAGGGGAATTCCCGTCTTCAACGCGCCGTTTTCCAATACCCGCAGCGTTGCCGAGCTGACCATCGCCGAAATCGTCATGCTGTTTCGCCGGACCTTTGCCCGCTCTATGGCCGCGCACCGGGGAAGCTGGCAGAAATCAGCCGAGGCGTCTTATGAAGTGCGCGGCAAAACCCTGGGGATTATCGGCTACGGCAATATCGGCAGTCAGCTGGCCATGTTGGCCGAAGCCATGGGCATGCGCGTCATCTATAGCGACCACACGGACAAATTGCGGCACGGTAACGTGGAGCCGGTCAATTTGGACGAATTGCTGGACCAGTCCGATGTGGTCACCCTGCATGTGCCGGATACTTTGGAAACACGGGCCATGATCGGGGCCGCTGAAATAGCCAAAATGAAACCGGGCGCAGTGCTGATTAACAATGCGCGCGGCCAGATCGTTGACATCGACGCGCTGGCGGCGGCCCTGAAATCAGGCCATCTGGGTGGCGCCGCCATCGACGTCTTCCCCAGTGAGCCCGGCTCCAACGCGGAAGCCTTCGTCTCGCCCCTGCAGGGCATTGAAAACGTGATTCTGACCCCGCATGTGGGCGGCTCCACCCAGGAGGCCCAGGAACGGATCGGTGAGGAGGTGGCGCGCAAAATGGTTGAATATTCAGACGTCGGTTCGACCATTGGCGCGGTTAATTTCCCGCAGGTGCAATTGCCGGCCAATCCCAGCGGAACCCGGTTTTTGCAGGTGCAACGCAACCTGCCCGGCGAACTGGGCAAACTGAACGACGTGTTCGCCCGCCGCAATGCCAACATTGCCGCCCAGGTTTTATCAGACCGACGGTGAAATCGGTTATGTGGTGCTGGATACGGAAGGTGCCGCCGATGAGGCCGATGAAATTGTCGCGGAAATCAGGGGTTTGACCGGCACCATTCGGGCCCGGCGTCTGAACCGGGTCCGTTAGGTAAAACCGACCCGGCGCGGGTGCGTCCCCTTACAGATGATGGTCCTTGCGGATGTTCAGCAGGCGCTCGATATCGAGAATAACCATCAGGTTTTCTTCCAGACGATAGACACCTTCGGAAAATTCACGCCAGGTGGGGGCCAGGGTTCCGGGGTTCTTTTCGAACTGGTTGTCCGACATGGAAACCACATCACCAATCCGGTCGACCAGCAGGGTATAGAGCTCGTGATCCTGTTCGACGGTCACGCCCATATTGCCGCGCGGTTTGCTTTCACGGGACTTCAGACCGAGCCGCACACGCACGTCAATAACTGTGACGATCCGTCCGCGCAGGTTAATGGAGCCGCGCACTTCCGCAGGTGCCAGGGGAATGGACGCGATCTTGTCCGGCGTCAGGATATCCTGAACATGCAGTACAGGAATGCCGAACATCTGATCGTCGACAAAGAAGGTGACGAAATCCTGGCGATCTTCGCCGGGATGGGTGGCCGTTAAATCATGATTGTCGGTGGTAGCTAAGGC
This sequence comes from Rhodospirillales bacterium, assembly GCA_013203595.1. Lineage (GTDB taxonomy): Bacteria > Pseudomonadota > Alphaproteobacteria > Rhodospirillales > Casp-alpha2 > JABMNT01. The sequence goes on along the minus strand of JABMNT010000004.1, from coordinate 10,352 downwards.
GTCAGACATAAATGACCTCGTAAATATAAAAAAGGGCGCCCCCGCTGGCACCTGTATAACCAGCGAAAAGGCGTTTGTGTACACTTAATTTGAAAAATAAGACAATTTTATCAATATAATCCTATGACAAGACGATTTGTCAGGGATTCTAGCCCAATCAGCCGAATTATCCTTTCCGGGACAACCAGTCGGTGATCGTTGATATCTGTTCTGGCGCCATCAGCGCCGGTGCATGGCCGATACCGGCAAATTCGACGAGGTCCGTTGCTGGACCGTGCTGCGTCATTTCAAGGGCAGTTTCAGGGCGCAGGATATCCGAGGTTTCACCCCGCAGCAGCAGAACCGGACAGCGGATCGCATCCCAGACCTCCCAAAAGCTGATGTCTTCGTTGATGACGTCTTTAAACGGTTCCCTGATTGCCGGGTCGTAGGCCAGCCGCCAGCGCCCGTCCGTGCCCCGGCGCGACCCGTGTTCGGCCAGATGCGCCCATTGTGCATCTGTCAGCGGGCCAAAGGGTTCATGAACCCGACGTAAATGCTGTGCGACCGCAGCTACGGAATCAAACTGGAAGTCCATGGCGAGGTACGTGTTGATGCGCTGCAGGGCTGATTTGGGCAGAAACGGGCCGACGTCATTGACCACCATGCGCTGTATCGGGGACTCAGGCATGGCAGCGATCATCATACCGATGATGCCGCCCATTGAGGTACCGATAAAATCCAGGTTGCGGGCTTTCAGGCTGGCAATGAAAGGCCACAGCAGGGCGATATAGGTGGGATAGGTATAGGCGGCCGGCGATGCCAGCCGTTGACTGTTGCCGCGCCCCGGAACATCGATGGAAATCACCCTGTAGGTGGCTGACAATACCTGGGCCAGGGCATCGAAGTCCCTGCAATTGCGCGTCAGTCCGTGGACGCAGACGATCAGGTCCGGATTATCGAGATCGCCCCAGTCGGTGTAGGCGATGTCGCACGAACCCAGGGGTCCGCTGGCTGAATAAACGGAGTTGCGCATTGACCTAGACAATACCCTGGCTGCGTAACTCAGCGATTTCATCGCTGGAATACTCACCGATATCGCGCAACACTTCGTCCGTATGCTGGCCAAGAACCGGTGGCGAATAGCGGTAGGCTGCCGGTGTTTCCGACATCCGGATCGGGCTGGCAATCAGATCAATGGGGCGCGTGCCGGTTGCCGGGTGAGGCATTTTCAACTGCATTTCCCGAGCCTGCACCTGTTCATCGGCAAACACCTGATCAAGCCTGTTGATGGGCCCGCAACTGACACTGCGGGCCTGCAGCCCTTCGAGCCAGAACTGCGAGGGTTTTTTGAGGATGATATCGCGCAACAGGGGAATGATCACTTCGCGGTTGCGGACCCGTGCTCCGTTGGTCGAGAACCGTTCATCGTTGAGCATATCCGAGCATTCCGCCAGCTCGCAAAAGCGTTCAAACTGGGCATCATTGCCGACCGCCATGACAATATCGCCATCGGCCGTGCGGAAGGACTGATAAGGGACGATATTGGGGTGGGCATTGCCCAGACGCGGCGGTACTTCACCGGTCGCCAGATAATTGGCTCCCATGATTGAAAGCATGGCCGTTGTCGTGTCCAGCATGCCGATATCGAGAAATTGTCCCTGCCCGGTCACTTCCCGGTGGCGCAGCGCGGCATTGATGGCGACGGCCGCATACATGCCGGCCATTAAATCTGAAATCGGGATACCGGCTTTCTGCGGGTCGCCATCGGGCTCTCCGGTAACGCTCATGAACCCGCCCATGCCCTGGATCAGCACGTCATAACCGGGACGCTTGGCGTAAGGACCGGTATGACCGAAACCCGTTATGGAACAATAAACCAGACCCGGGAACTCATCTTTCAGCTGGGCGTAATCCAAACCGTATTTCGCCAGTCCTCCGGTTTTGAAATTTTCGGCCAGAATGTCGGACTTGCCGATCAGCCGGCGGGCCACCTGCTGGCCCTGCGGTTGTGTCAGATCGAGGGTAACCGAGCGTTTGTTGCGGTTGGCGCTGGCGAAATAGGCGCTTTCATCCGTATCGCGGCCCTGATCATCTTTGAGAAACGGCGGCGCAAACTTGCGGGTATCGTCCCCGGCTCCCGGGCGTTCGATCTTGATGACGTCGGCACCCAGGTCACCCAGAATCTGGGTGCAGGTCGGGCCCGCCAGAATGCGGGTCAAATCAAAAACGCGAAGACCATGTAACGGACCAGTGCTCATAAAGGGGATTCCTATACTAATTGCGGGTTTAACTGTTCGGCCTGATCGGCAACAATGGCTTACCGGACCACGTGAATAGCCTTATAAAAGATCAATAAGGCGGGTGCAAACGCGTCAGCCAATTAATAGCAGGGCGATAAATGAGGACACTGAAAAGGGCTGGATTGGCGTTCGCCGGGTTGTTGGCGCTGATAGGTCTGGCGCTTGGATTTATCGCATCGACGGCCTTCCCCAAACGGGACGGCTCCATCTCTGTGGCGGGTCTGGCCCGTGGCGTCGATATCTATCGGGATGCGGCGGCGGTGCCTTATATTTATGCGCAATCGCAAGCCGATGCCTATCTGGCATTGGGTTTTGTCCACGCCCAGGACCGCTTCTGGCAAATGGAACTGATGCGCCGGTTCGGTGCCGGGCGACTGTCGGAAATCCTGGGTCCTGCAACGGTTGCCAGCGACAAATGGATGCGCACCCTGGGCCTCTATCCCCTGGCCGAGGCCCAGGCGGGCACCCTCCCCGCCCCGGTTCAGGCGGCCTTGGCCGCTTACGCCCGGGGTGTCAATCAGTGGCTGACGACAAAAACCGGGCTGGGTGCTATCGAACTGGCGGCCTTCCGCTATCAGCCGGAGCCCTGGAAACCGGCCGACAGCCTGATCTGGTCGAAGATCATGGCAACCCGGCTGGCCGGTAATTTCAGGAAGGAAATCGCGCGCAGTCAGGTGGCGGCCAGGCTCGGTGTGCTCAGGGCCAATCAGTTCTGGCCGGATTATCCGGTGCAGGCGCCGACAACAGCTGGTGATTCGGGCGCTTATTATCCCGGCGATCTGTTTGCCCGGATCGAAGCGTTTCTGCCATCGCCGGCGGGCCTGCCGGGCGGCGCTTCTAACCAATGGGTGGTCGGACCGGATAAATCAGCGACCGGTGCACCGCTGCTGGCCAACGACCCGCACCTGGGGTTCTCGGCACCCGTTTTATGGTATCTGGCGCATATCGAGGCGCCCGGCCTGCAAATGACCGGGGCGACGGTGCCGGGTGTTCCCTTTCATATTCTCGGCCACAACGGGCAGATCGCCTGGGGGATCACCTCAACCCAGGCGGATCAGGAAGATCTGGTGATCGAACAGATCGCCGCCGACGCCACCACCTACGCGACCGTCAACGGGCCAAAGGCTTTTGCCCGGCGCAGCGAAACCATTGCTATCAAGGGCCAGGCCGACCAGACTCTGGAAGTGCGCGCAACCGTGCATGGACCGGTGCTCTCGGATTTGCCCATGAATCTGCCCGCAGGGGCCGAAACCGGGCAGATAGTTGCTTTGAATGCGGTTTATCTGAAAGCCGAAGACCAGACCCTGGGCGGGCTGTATCTGCTCAACCGGGCAACCGACTGGGCGGCGTTCCGCCATGCTCTGGCCTTTGTCAACTCGCCGGCGCTCAATCTGTCTTACGCCGATACATCCGGGAATATCGGGTTTCAGGTCGCTGGCAACCTGCCGGTTCGGCGGTCCGGTGACGGCAGCCTGCCCGTGCCGGGATGGACGGCTGCCGGCGACTGGTCTGGCCGGGTGCCATTTGCGCAATTGCCGAGCCTGTACAATCCGGCCCGGGGGCTGATCGTCAATGCCAATAACCCGGTCGGAGATCCGACACAGGCACCGTTCATCTCGCGCGACTGGGCGGCGCCCTATCGGGCATTGCGGATCGAACAGCAGTTGCAGGTGGCGAAAAACCAGTCAGCCGGCGACATGCAGGCCCTGCAACTGGATGAGATCTCGCTGATGGCCCATGAGCTGTTGCCGGCGATGGCGGCTCTGGTCGCGCCGCAAACGGACCGGGACCGGGCCGCCGTGGCGATGCTTGCCGGCTGGGACGGTCGGATGGCCCGGGATCGTCCGCAACCATTGCTGTTTTCTCAATGGTTACGGGCCCTTAACCGGGCCCTCTATGGCGATGACCTGGGTGACCTGAGCCCAGGATTATTAGGCCTGAGGCCCCGGTTTGTGCTGAACAGCCTTAACAGCCATCATCACTGGTGCAACAATATCAACACAGCGGAAATCGAAACCTGCGCGGATGTGGTGACGGCGAGCCTCACCCAGGCGGTCGCCGATCTTTCCAAACGATATGGTGCCGATATGACGGCATGGCGATGGGGGGATGCCCACCCGTCCACATTTACCCACGGTGTCTTCAACCGTGTCCCCGTTCTCAACCGGCTTGCCAACCTGTCCATCGCCAGCGGCGGCGGTGATTTTACGGTCAACCGGGGAGCCAGTCGGGTGAATGACGATACGGCCCCTTTTCGGCATATTCACGGCCCCGGCTACCGCGCCGTCTATGATCTGTCTGATCTCACAAAATCCAGATATGCCATTGCCACCGGGCAGTCGGGAAATTTCCTATCCGGCCATTATCGCGATCAACTGGTTAATTGGCGCGATGGCATTTATCTGGAAATCAATGGCACACGCGCCCTAGTTGAGAGCCAAAGTGATGCCCGTCTCAGGCTTTTGCCTGCAGCGCCTTAGATGTGAATTCTCACGAGGTTGTTCATTAGATCCAATCCTGTGAAGCTGATGTTTGTAAGAACACAAGCAATTCGCGGAGGCCCGAATGAACATCCATAAGAACGCCCGCCTGACGCCACCGGGAAAACAAGTAACTGTCGGATCAGGGTCGAATTACTGCACCTTGTTTTTATCTATTCCGGTTGACCTGCGTTATCGGGCCACGGCAGTTGACGAGGGATGAGTTTTGATCGGTAATCTGTTCAACTTCAAAGTAAATAATTCTGGTGAGGCCTTTTCCTATCTTGCTCACCTGTCCACTTTCGCTAAATATTTCAGCATCCCTTGCTGTTGATTCGTGGGAAAACATTAAGCCGATGCGACGGCTGATGCGTTCACCATATGATGCTTTCGATGGATATATCGTCGTCCCGATTTGTAACATCTCCTGAATAATACGTGCCCGCGCCTCCCAGCAGTTTTGTCCGTTCACATATTCTGAACGTTGTGAAAAGGTGAATCGTATCTCAATCAGGCCGGAATCCGGATTATACCGAACACGGGTTCCAACGGGTTTTTGATCAGGCACGTTGAGTCGTCTCGCCATATCCAGAGCCTGACGCCTCAATAGCTTCATTCCTGAATCGAATAATGTCGTCGGCTCCTGGCGTAGATGATTAATGATATTCGGCCCATTCATCACCTCTTCGGATTTCGCTGCCGAAAAGAACAGCACAAAAAATATGGAGGAAACGACGGCTGCAAAACCGGCTCTGCTATTTAAAATAGCCATAAAATCTTTTGTCCTTCTTCGTTACGCATTACCTGACACCAAATTCCCGATTTAACGCCACCTGTTGCTAACTTCTCAGGGGTGTGAAGTTGGGGCCGGGTCATTATTAGAAAACTGCTGAGATAACTCCAGGCGCTTGTTCAATCAAAGTCGGTATTCGCCTAATTGGGTTTTTCAAACACGTGAAACAGCATCAGGAACATGTTGACGAAATCGAGATAGAGGCGAAACGCCCCCACGATGACTTTCATCACATGTGTTTCTGAACCAACAGAATCGAGACAGATGCTTTGACGGCTTGCATATCATATGTAGTCAGGCCGGCAAAAATCAAGATGCCGCCAACGCTATTCGATAGGCGGGAATGATGCCCGTCCGGAGCTTTTACCTGCAGTCCCGTAGATTGCGCGGTGGGGCCGCATTTTCTCCGGGTGGAATGGGGACGATGGCAAATGTCCTGTCAGTCATGGTCCGGATGCTGGTACGAAATGAGCTCCTCCGTTGCGTTTGCATCCATTTCCGCCTCGATGGAGGGGACGACAGGCAGGTCGAACAGGCCGCCGATGAAACGGCATTGCTCAGTCATATTGACCTGCACGGTCGGGGCGGCCAGTTCCGGATGGTCCAGCGATCCGATGGCGACTTCAATGCCCTGGCTGTGTTCAAATGTCAGCGGGGTGCCGCAGGTGGCGCAAAAGCCCCGGCAGCGGCGATTGGAGCTGTGGAAGATCGAGCGCTCGCCGCGCGTCCAGACGATGTCAATGGCCGAGACCAGCGGTCCGAAAAAACTGCCAAAGGCTTTCTGGCACATCCGGCAATGACAAATGGATGCCCGCCCCAGTTCCCCGATGGCATAGCGGACGGCGCCACATTGGCAGCCGCCGGTGATTGTTTCGGCTTTCATAAGTCCTCCGCAAACGACATATAACGTACTGCAGCCCCATAGCCTCGGATTGACCGGTGGTTGGCGCGCACTGTCGACAGGTGCCGGTGCCGATGCTACAAGGGCCGCCGGACTGGACATAAGGACCCGCCCTTTGACGCTTTCAATAAAAGATATAAAAGCCGCTGCCGAATTGATCAATGGCCATGTCGTGCGTACCCCGACCCTGGCCATACCGTCCCTGTCGCGTCACCTGGATATGCAGGTCTTTGCAAAGCTTGAGAACCTGCAGACCACGGGCGCGTTCAAAGTCCGTGGGGCCATGGTTAAACTGAGCCGTCTGACAGAGGCCGAAAAATCCGCCGGTGTTGTCGCCGTGTCGGCCGGAAACCATGCCCAGGGAGTTGCTTACCACGCGTCGCGACTGGGAATTCCGGCAACGATTTTTATGCCCGAGGGTACACCGTTTACGAAAATCGGCCGGACCGAGGACCTGGGTGCCACGGTTGTGCTTGAGGGCCGTTCACTGACCGAGGCCTGGGCCGCAGCCGAACAACTGGTTGCCGACAGGCAACTGACTTTCATACACCCCTTTGATGATCCGGATATTATCGCCGGTCAGGGAACTGTTGCCCTGGAGCTGTTACAGGACCAGCCGGACCTGGACTGTCTGATCGTCCCCATCGGCGGCGGTGGGCTGATTGCCGGCTGCGCCATCGCTGCCAAGGCAATCAACCCGAAAATAAAGCTGTTCGGTGTTCAGTCCGCACTTTATCCGGCGATGGCGGAAGTGCTGGCCGGCAAGACTCCGACCACCGATGCCGGCGCGACCATTGCCGAAGGGATTGCGGTCAAACGACCGGGCATGATGACCCGTAAAATCATCGCCGAACATGTGACCGATATTCTGCTGGTTGATGAAATAGCCATCGAAAGCGCGATCCAGCAGTGTCTCGAGGAAATGCGAATGGTCGTCGAAGGCGCGGGCGCCGCAGGACTAGCGGCGTTGTCGACCCATAGTGAGATGTTCAGGGGTCAAAAAGTGGGTGTGGTTGTCAGTGGTGGTAACATTGATTCGCGCATGCTTTCGTCGGTTTTGATGCGCGGCCTGGTGCGCGGCGGCAGACTGGTGAGCTTTCGCATCAAGCTGACCGATTCGCCCGGCATACTGGCCAAAGTCTCCGGTCTGATCGGCAATTGCGGTGGCAACATTGTCGAGGTCTATCACCAGCGCATGTTTTATGACGTGCCGATCAAACAGGCGGATCTGGACGTGGTCGTTGAAACCCTGGACCGGGACCATGTCCAGGAGATCCTGACGGCCCTGGAAAAAGCCGGATTTCCGTCACGCATTCTGGGTGCGCGCTCGCTGGATGTCGGGCAAGGTTAACGCGCTGTCGAGCGGACACCGTTAGCGGGATCCGGACTTTCGGTCGCCCCAATAAAGAACCGCCGAAAAAACGGCGAATACGGTAACAACAAAAACGATGTACAGGATTTCAAGATTTGACATGGTTCCCTTCCCATTAATGTGGTGACAAGGGAAAATTTAAATAGTCTGCCCGCTCCGGGCATTGATCCAGATCATCAGGGAAAACTGAAGCGGAGCTGTCAGTTTGATAAACGCAGTTGCCTGAACGGCCGGTTCAGCTAATAGCCCTCGGCGATTTCGACCAGCGCCTCACGGTCATTGATAATGACCTTGTGGTCGGTATCCAGAGAAATGGTTCCGCTTTTTCGCAATCGGGTTATTGTGCGGCTGACGGTCTCGGTGGTCAGGCCCAGATAGTCACCGATATCATTGCGACTCATAGGAAGCCCTACCGGATTGTCAGGGTCGCCGCGTCGCTTAGCCCGTTCCGACAGCATCAGAATGAATGAGGAAATTCTTTCCATGGCTGTTTTACGCCCCAGCATCAGAATTTGATCCTGTGCTTCCGCCAGTTCGAACCGGGCCATGCCCAGCAGGCGCCTTTCAAAGTTGATGTGATCGTGCATCAACTGGTCAAGCTTGCGTTTTTCGAAGCGACACAGGGTAATTGCCGATACGGCTTCCGCGCTGTAAATATATTCATCACGATTGGCCAGACCGACAAAATCACCGGCAAATAAAAAGCCGGTTACCTGGCGCCGTCCATCGGGGAGTAATTTATACAGTTTCAGGCAGCCGGTGGTCAGATTATAGACGTTGGTCGACGGTTCCCCTTCGTCAAACAAGGTGTCGCCTGCGCTCAACTGGGTATGGTGAAGAATCGCTTCCAGTTCATTCAGATCACTTTCCTCAAGCGCAGAGCAGACAGCCAGATGCCGAACATCACAGGCGGCACAGGGCGAATCGCCTTGCCTGGCCCGGTACAGGGCTTTGGCTAATGGGGGAGGTTTCTGCACTTCAGAACCAGACATAGAAACTCACACTATCAACCTGAAATTGTCTCGATTAATCGGTAGCCTTATCAATTACCAAATGCCCAATTGCTTGAACAGGTAAAAGGCATGATTTCATGATTCCAAGTTTTATAACATCAATCTGTGGGAATGACACGGAACATTCAACTTTTAATGGGCCAGTAGGGATGGATTTAATGGGCCAGCAGCAACGGAATCTTGCCAGCTTCAAGCATATCGCGAGTCACACCGCCAAACAGACTCTCACCGATCGCGCTGTGGCCATAGGCTCCCATGACCAACAGATGAACATTCTTGTTGAATGAGGCATCAACAAGCACATGGGCAACGCTTTTGTCGGATTTTGACAAATGGCAAAGCTCCGCCGTAATGCCATGGCGGGCCAGATAACGGCTGAGGTCTTCAATTTCCATTCCAGGATCCCGTTCGCCGACCGACATCACATAGACTTTGCTGGCGTTGGACAGTAAAGGCATGGCGAGTGCGACGCTATGTGCCGCTTCGCGTGAACCATCCCAGGCAATAACAACAGCCCCTGGCTCAGATTCAACCGCGCCGCCCGCTGTCACCAGCACGGGCCGCCCCGAATCAAAGAGCGCTGATTCCAATTGAATCGAATCAATGCCACCGATCTGATCCGAAGCCCTGGCCATGATGATCAGGTCGAACAACCGGCCGCGATGGGCGAGATCCCTTCCAGCCGTCCCGGACACCAGATTCCAGGCGATGGTAAACCCCTCATTCGCAAGGGTTTCTCTGGAATCCGGGTCAACGGTTACAACGTCTGCATTGTTACAGAATTCTTCAAAGGCGGTCCTGGCGGCGGTCTCGCGTTTGCGCGCGTCATCCTGCATGATTCTGAATATTTCCGCCGACGCGGCCATGCCGCTGCCCGCATCCAACGCCAGTAACGACGTGTCAACGGCCTGGGCGACATGGAGAACCTCCACATAGCAGGAATGAACCTGCCCTATTCTTGCCGCTGTCTGGATGACTGCCTCGCTGCCGGGGCCGCCATCAACATAGGCCAAAACAGAGCCGAAACGTGGCCCGGAGCCAAGTATTCGTCCGCCATCCAAAACCATTGTGTCATTTACCTTTAAATTCATAAGGGGGTCAATTTGTCCGACCTTGTTCCATCTGTCATTGATCTGCGTCAACCCATCACCACTGGACGAATTCGGATCGGGAGAAGAATAGAATAGGTATCGCGGAACGCGAATGATCTGGATCAATGTCGGATCCGGCAATTGATGGGATTGTGTTTCTGTTCACGTTCGAACGAATGGGGACACCGGTGGCCAATCTTTCACTGGTGGTTTTCCCCGTTGTGACCGGTACAGTTGTGGTTCCTCCAGCACCACCCAATCGAACCGGTTTATTCGCCCGGTCCGCCATCTGACGGACCGGGTTTTTCTCAACTCAAGACAGCGCTTGATTTTGATCAAGTCTTTGCCGGTTAAATATGCGTAGAGTTCCCCATGACCCAAAAACTCCTTAAACGATACGGCGGCGCCGTTCCCAGATAT